>JAGHSL010000267.1 GCA_018065885.1 Candidatus Limimorpha equi | reverse complement strand
CGAGATATAGTTCATATTGCATCGAAACTGCAAAAGAAAAATCCATTTGAAACAAGATTTTTCCTATTTTTGCACCCGATTACACAATAGGGGTGCCTTTCTTGCTTTGGCAAGATGAAAGACAGGCTGAGATCAAACCCTCTGAACCTGATACGGATAATGCCGAGACAGGGAAACGAGTTTCTCAAAATTTCCTCTATTGATTTATTGTTCAACAACTTAAATCAATGAGTCATGTCTAAACGACAGTTTTTATTCCTCTTCATTCTGATGCTTTCCGCCAGCATGGCGAAAGCACAAAACGAGTTGCCGGAAGGCGACACTTTGCCTTACCTCAAGCAACTTTTGGACGAAGTTACGGTCAGCGCAAGCCGCGTGGGCGAAAAAACGCCTCTCACCCACTCCGACATCGATGCGACGGAAATCCGCAAGAACAACAAAGGCGCCGACCTGCCTTATCTGCTGCAGAACACGCCTTCGCTCGTCGTCACTTCCGATGCCGGAACAGGCATTGGCTACACGGGACTTCACATCCGCGGCAACGACTTGACCCGTATCAACGTGACACTCAACGGCGTACCCGTCAACGGCGCAGAAGACTATCAAGTCTATTTCGTCGATTTGCCCGATTTGGCTTCTTCGGTCGACAACATTCAGGTGCAACGTGGCGTCGGCACTTCGACCAATGGAGCCGTCGCTTTTGGCGCTTCAATCAACATCAAGACCGATGAAATCAGCACCACGCCTTACGCCACGCTCAGCAGCGCGGGCGGCAGTTTCAAATCGCTGAAAAACACGCTCAATTTCGGCACTGGCCGCAGCGAAAACGGTTTCAACCTCTCTGGCCGCTTGAGCCAAATCCGATCCAATGGTTATATCGACCGCAGCTGGGCAAAACTGAAATCATATTACCTTTCGGGTTCTTGGTCAAATCAAAACAACATGCTGAAATTCATTATGATGAGCGGAACTGAAAACACCTATCAGGCTTGGAACGGCATCCCGAAAGACATGATTGACAGCAATCCGACTTATAATCCTGCTGGCGAGATGTACGACAAAGACGGCAATTTCCTTGGATTCTACGACAACGAAACCGACAACTACACGCAGAGCTACTACCAGTTGCATTACGCCCATAATTTCACCGAAAAACTCACCCTTACCTCCGCGCTTTTCCTGACGACAGGCAAAGGCTATTACGAAAACTACATGAACGGCATGGATGTTTCGGGTTATAAACTCAATCCCGTTTGGGTTGATGATGAACTTATTGACAATTGCAACTTCGTGCAGCAGAAATGGTTAGACAATTATTTTTATGGAGCAAATCTTAGTCTCAACCATCAGACCAAGCGTTTCAACACCACTTTTGGCGGCGGCTGGAACCATTTTGAGGGAGCGCATTTCGGAAAACTCGTTTGGGCACAGATTCCCATCCCGACCGATTACGAATGGTACCGCAACCAAGGCCACAAAACTGATTTGAACCTTTTCGCCAAAACTAACGCCGAAATCAGCGCACATTTCAGTCTGTTTGCCGATTTGCAATACCGCCATGTCATCTACAATATCAATGGCGAACATGAAGATTTGTGCGACATCACGCAAAGCCACAACTACAATTTCGTCAATCCGAAAGGCGGCGTTTTCTACAGCCTCGACGAGAAAAACGATTTCTATTTCTCCGTGGCTTGCTCACACCGCGAGCCCAGCCGCAACGTGTTTGAAGACACCGACGAAGACCGACTCGACAAGGTGAAAGCCGAGCAACTCATTGATTATGAACTCGGTTACAACCGCAAAGGACAGAAATTCAGTTTCAGCACCAACCTTTATTATATGGATTACAAAGACCAACTGGTGCTGACGGGCGAAATCAACAGCGTAGGCGAAGCCGTGATGACGAATGTCGACAAAAGCTACAGATTGGGTTTTGAAGCATCTGCCAACTACCAGATTTGCAAACAATTCGCAATCAACGGAAACTTGGCTTTGAGCCGTAACAAAATCCTCGGTTTCACCGATTATCTTGAAGACTGGGAAAACGGTGGCTATCACACCACTTTCCACGGCACGACGGACATTTCCTTCTCCCCTAACCTCATCGGCGGCTTCAATCTTATCTACAAGCCTATCAACGAATTGAGTTTCAACCTGCAAGGACAATATGTCAGCCGTCAACACATCGACAACACTTCCAATTTGGAGCGCAGTCTCGACCCCTATTTCATCAGCAACCTGCACATCAATTACGAATGGCAACAGAAAGTATTCAAAACGCTGAATTTCAGTCTTTCCGTGAACAACATTTTCGACCATCGCTATTGCAGCAATGCCTGGGTTTACCGTGCCTATATGGGCCAGGAATACGGCGAATATCTCATTGACGGCTATTTCCCGCAAGCCGGCATCAATTTCATGTTTGGGGTGACGATTGGGATATAAGTAACAATAAAATAATAAGTTGAGACAATTCTAACACATATCAATATCGTTTTTCAAACATAAATTCCCACGAATTAAACATGAATTTCCATAAATTAAACTGATATATCGACGATTATAAATTTAGAAAGTTTTCGTTTCATTTACAATGATTTGCGTTCAGTGAAACGAAAAAACAGTTATTTCCGTTATAGGTTGTTTTTTAATTATCACTAAGGAACTATGACAATAAAAAAGAGCCTCTAAAAGAAAATCTTTTTCGACTTGTTTTTCATCTAAATCTTTTCTTATATTTGCAGCCGAAATATTTATAAGGCACTTACTAAATACATAGCAGACTTATGTCAAAAGAAATAAAAGGCCAAATCACGCAGGTAATTGGACCTGTGGTTGACGTTTACTTTAAGGGAGGAGAAAAAGACCTTCCGAAGATTCACGACGCATTGGTAGTCGTCTTCCCAAATGGGAAAAACCTTATTTTGGAATGCCAGCAGCACATTGGCGAAGATTCCATTCGTGCCATCGCTATGGATTCTACCGATGGTCTGGTACGTGGCATGGATGTCGCACCACTCAACAAACCTATCTCTATCCCGATTGGTGGACAAATCAAAGGCCGCTTGCTGAATGTCATCGGCGACTCAATCGACGGCATAGGAGAACTTGACCGTTCGTCCGAATTCCCTATCCACCGCGAACCGCCTAAATTCGAAGACCTTACCACTTCAAAAGAAGTGCTTTTCACAGGCATCAAAGTCATCGACTTGTTGGAGCCTTATATGAAAGGTGGTAAAATCGGACTGTTCGGTGGTGCAGGTGTCGGCAAGACTGTCCTTATCATGGAACTCATCAACAACATTGCAAAAGGTTATCATGGCTTTTCGGTGTTTACCGGTGTTGGTGAACGCACCCGTGAAGGTAACGACCTGTTGCGCGAAATGATCGGCTCTGGTATTATTAAATATGGAGAAGAATTCACCAAGGCCATGGAGCAAGGCGATTGGGATCTTTCGAAAATCGACAGAAAAGCCCTTGCCACCTCACAAGCCACACTGGTGTTCGGGCAGATGAACGAACCCCCTGGGGCACGTGTGTCAGTTGCTCTTTCGGGCCTTACCGTTGCCGAATCGTTCCGCGACGACCCGAACAGCGACCAGAAAGACATCCTGCTTTTCATCGACAACATCTTCCGTTTCACACAAGCAGGTTCCGAAGTGTCGGCTTTGTTAGGCCGTATGCCATCTGCCGTAGGTTACCAGCCTACACTGGCAACCGATATGGGTCAGATGCAGGAACGCATCACTTCCACCAAGAACGGTTCCATCACCTCAGTTCAGGCCATTTATGTGCCAGCTGACGACTTGACTGACCCAGCTCCAGCCACGACCTTCTCGCACTTAGATGCCACCACCGTTTTGAGCCGTAAGATTGCCGAATTAGGCATCTATCCTGCTGTTGACCCATTGGACTCAACCTCTCGCATCCTTGACCCGAATGTTGTCGGCGAACTGCACTATAACACAGCTCAACGTGTCATCAATTTGCTGGAACGCAACAGAGAACTGCAAGACATCATCGCCATTCTTGGTATGGAAGAACTTTCCGAAGAAGACAAACTCGTTGTCCACCGCGCCCGCCGCGTGCAGC
Organism: Candidatus Limimorpha equi; assembly: GCA_018065885.1. Taxonomy (GTDB): domain Bacteria; phylum Bacteroidota; class Bacteroidia; order Bacteroidales; family F082; genus Limimorpha; species Limimorpha equi. The sequence continues at coordinate 1,536 of JAGHSL010000267.1, read as the reverse complement.
GTTTCCTGTCGCAGCCATTCCATGTTGCAGAACAGTTCACGGGCATGAAAGGTGTCATGGTGCCAATCGAAGAAACTATCCGAGGTTTCAACATGATTATGGACGGCGAAGTCGATCAGTATCCTGAAGCAGCCTTCAACCTCGTCGGCACCATCGACGAAGCCATTGCCAAGGGTGAAGAAATGCTCAAACAAGCCCAATAATCCCGTGCCATGAAAGTCGAAATCATTTCTCCCACGTCGAAACTGTTCTCAGGTGAGGTCAAGTCGGTGACAGTGCCCAGCAAAATGGGGCCTTTCACCTTGCTTGATCATCATGCACCCATTGTCGCCATCCTCGAAGCAGGCAAAGTGACACTTACCGACAGTCAGGGAGAGAATCAGGAATTCGTCATCAAGGGCGGTTTCGCCGAACAACATGACAACACATTGATAGTCTGTGCAGAATTATGAAGAAAGACGTTTTGACAACCAAATATCTGGCAATTTTCCTGCTTCTCTGCCTCGTGATTGACGGCATTCTGCTGTGCTGGCTTTCACCCAAAGTGGAGATTTGGAACCGTTGGATGGCCATGATACCGATTATCTACATGATTCTCGGTGCCTATTACACCAACTTCATGAAGAAAAACGTCGACGGCAACTCCAATAAATTGAATTGGCTTTATATTTACAAAGGTATAAAAATCGTCGTGAGCATCCTTATGCTGGTGCTTTACATGATTTTTGTCAAGCAAAACGTTAAACTGTTTCTCATCATCACGGCAGCGTGCTATCTCATTGCCTTGGCGACCGAGACCTGCATCTACACCGACTATGTAAAACAATCAAAAAAAGAGAGTAATAAAGCATGAACAATGTCTTTAAACATATCAGACACATTTTGGCAGCAGTGCTGCTGATGTTTATGGTTCCAGCTATGGCTCAAGACTCAATCAACGAGATGCCAGAAGCTGCCAAACCTGCATTGGCGGAGACCATTGCCGAAGAAGAGGCACCTGCCGAAGAAGGCGAGGGATTCGATGTCAAGTCGTTCATTTTCGGTCACACCGGCGATTCCTACTGTTTCCACATCACCGAAATCAAAGGCGAGCCTGTCTGCGTTTGGCTGCCCGTCATTGTGAAGAGCAAGGAACAAGGCTGGTGCGTCTTTTCATCGAAACACGTCTGCGAACTGAAAGACGGCGAGACCTACAACAATTTCTTCATCGAGCCGATGACATCCGATTTCAAGCCAGGCAAACTGGTCGAAATCAACAGTGCCGGCGAAGTGGTGCGTCCGTTCGACATTTCGTTCACCAAGAACGCCTTCGGCATCTTCATCGTGTGCATCTTCCTGCTGGCATTTTTCCTGCCTGCGGCAGCCAAATACAAGAAAGACCCGATGGCTCCGCCAACCCGTTACCAAGGTATGGTGGAATGGCTCACCTACATGGTTCTGGACGGCATCGTCAAGCCTTCCATACAGGGCGACAAATACAAGAAGTTTGCACCTTACTTATTGACGGCGTTTTTCTTCATTTTCTTCAGCAATATC
>JAGHSL010000232.1 GCA_018065885.1 Candidatus Limimorpha equi | reverse complement strand
CCTACACTTATCCTATTGAAATCAGTGGTAACAAGACACTCACTGCCGGCATTATGTACGGAAAGGAAGTTGCAGGCGTTGAATTTGTTGCGCCGGTTCCTGAAGGAGCTCTCAAGGGCAAGTTCTCGGTAAGTGCCACTAAGCAGGTCTATTTCTCGATAGGAAATTTGCAGTACCACCCCAAAAATAATAAATGGCGTTTTGCTGAGTCTCAAGAGGACGTATGCGATAAAACGAGTGGCCTCCATAATGCCGTCGGTTATTCTCAAAATTCTGACACATGGATTGACCTGTTCGGCTGGGGCACTTCGAACTACGATCATAACGACTCAGGCTGTCATCCTTGGAACACCAGCAATACTAATTCTAATTACTATCCCTACGGCACCACATGGGGAAATGACCTAAACTCTAGTACTGGCATGGCCGACTGGGGTAAGGCCAATGCGACAGACTTAGGCGAAGGTTGGTACACGCTCAGCTACTCGGATTGGTATTATATGTTATTCACAAGAAAAATCAAGGGCCTATCTGGCGTAGGTAAGACATTTGCAAGGGCCACAATTCAGGATGCTAATGGACAGAATCTTTATGGGCTTGTCATTTTCCCTGATGACTACTCAGGAAGCCAATCATCCCCCCTTAGCAGCATACCTGAAGGATGTGCATTCCTTCCGTGTGCGGGACACCGTGGCAAAACGAATGTAAATGGGTATCTTACTTCAGGCCATTATTGGACTTCAACACACCACAATTCAAAGGAGAATTATGCATGGAATTTAGCAATTTCTTCAAACCAAGATTATGTTACTGAATTTAGGCCTAATAGTATTTCCTCTGGTAGTAAAATTACTGAAGGACAATCTGTCCGTTTGGTGCATGACGTACCAGCGGCCAATTGATTAGAGCTTCGAACACTTGAAGTTTTGAGAAGGAAGAGGCGCAACAGTGCGCCTCTTTTTTTGTTCCATCAGGAATCGTTGCCATTCAGCTGCTTGCGGCAAAAATATCGTTTCATCGGTGTTATCTACAGTTTTTTCTGCATCCGCATATCATGTGCGTAAAGATATGCGATGAATCGGCAAATTTTTATGGAGACGCGATAAATCGACGTTTCTACGCACTGAACTTCCAACCATAATCCTTTAATTTTCATCTCAAACCTCTCATCTCTAAACACTAAACTCCGAACACTATACTTTTTTTCCTATCTTTGCCCCCTCTTAAATGCCGACAACAAGTAATTTTTATATTTATGAAAAGAGTTTTATTTTTAACTGCCGCTGTTTTGCTCGTCGCGAGAATGTCAGCACAAGTCGCTGATACGACGGCAAATCAGGAACTGGAAGTGCCCACCATCATGCTCATGGATTCCGATTTCGACGAGTCGTCGACTTCGGTCAATGAGGCGGGAACCTTGCTGCAAGCGTCGCGCGATGCTTTCAATTCCATTGCTGCCTACAATTTCGGCTCCTTGCGTTATCGCGTGCGTGGCAACGATTCGAAGTACTCCGACGTGATGATTAACGGCATCCTGATGAACGACCCCGAAACGGGCCGTCCGGTCTTTGCCAATTGGGGCGGTTTGAATGATGCCATGCGCAATTCAACCATTACCGAAGGTCTCGGCACGACCGATGCAGGCTTTGGCGGTCTCGGTGGCCTGACAGCCATTACGACACGCGCCTCCAACTACCGCAAGCAGACTTCGTTGAGCTATGCTTTTTCAAACCGTTCCTACAACCACCGCGTGATGGCTTCGGTAGGTACGGGCGAAATGGGGAAGGGTTGGTATATGATGGCCAGCGCTTCGGGCCGTTATGCCGGTGAAGGCTACACCGAAGGCACTTTCTATCAGGCTTACAGTTATTTTCTCTCTTTGGAAAAGAAAATCAACAGCAAGCATAGTCTGAATCTCACTGTTTTTGGCGCACCGTCGCAGCGTGGCGGCTCCGCCCCTGTGGTGCAGGAAGCCTACGATTTGGTCGGCTCCAATTTCTACAATCCGAACTGGGGCTATCAGACCATGCCCGACGGCACCCGTGAAAAGCGCAATTCGCGCGTGAGCACCTATCATCAGCCTATGGTTCAGTTGACTTGGTATTGGGATCCGAATCCGAAAACCTCGTTCAACACGACATTCTATTATTTCGGCGGAAAGGCTGGCCAGACTACCCTCGAATGGGGCGAAGCCAAAGACCCGCGTCCGGATTATTACCGCAACTTGCCAAGCTATTTCTTGGGACATTCACACAGCCAAGCTGAATATGAAGCACAGCTGAATGCTTGGCTGAACCGCGACCCTGATGTCTGCCAAATCAATTGGGACGACCTTTACATGGCCAACCGCAATCACTTGGCAACCGTGCATAATGCCAATGGCGGCACGCAGGATGTGACGGGAAAGTTTTCAAAATATATCCTTGCCGAACGCCATTACGACAAGATGCAGACAGGCAATGCCACCTATTTCAAGCATGAAATCAATCCTAATTTCCACTTGACGGGCGGCTTCGCCATCAGCGTTTCAAGAACGCATTATTATGAAAATGTGAACGACTTGCTTGGCGGCGATTATTATTACGACATCAACAAATACGCCGAAAACATGGAATCCGATGAGTGTCAGGTTGACTTGAACAACCCGAATCATGTGGCGCGCGTTGGTGACATTATCAATTATAACTATTACGCCAACCGCGATTATGGCCGCATTTGGAACCAATGGAATTATCTTGTCGGTAACTTCGACATTTATTGGGGCGCACAGATTGCCTTTACCCAGATTTGGCGCGATGGTCTCTTCAAGAACGGTGCTTTTGCCGACGATTCATACGGCAAGGACAAGATGCACAATTTCGTTGACCCAGGCTTCAAGGCAGGTGTGACTTACGCTATCAATGGCCGTAACTACATCACGCTGAACGAGTGCTATCTTTTCCAAGCACCGCAATTCCGCGATATTTACGTTTCGCCTCGCACCCGCAACACTTTGGTGACTGATAAGCCGCGCAGCGAAAGAATCAATGCCATCGACTTGAGCTATCAGTACCGCTCGCCTAACTTCAAGTTGCGCTTGACGGGTTATTACTACACCTATAATAATCTGATTTGGAACCGCAGCTTCTATTGCGAAAATGTGCTGACGGGTTCGAGCGATGCGGGCAATTCCTACAAGAGTGAGTTCGTCAATTTCATCATGACGGGCATCAACCAACAGAGCGTCGGCGCGGAATTGGGTGTGGAATACAATGTCTCTCCAACCGTCACCTTGCAGGCTGCAGCAGCCAATGGCGCGCATACCTACATGAACCGCCCGACATTCTCGGTTTATGACGATAACAATGCTGTGGCATATATCGAAAACGAGACGGCTTACCTGAAAGGCTATCACGTTTCGTCAGGCCCTGAAACCGTGGCGTCTTTGGGTGTCAAATACAATGCGCCTAAGAACTGGTGGGTCAGCCTGAATGGTAACTACATGGCTAACATGTATTTTGACGTGAATCCTTACAACCACACCGAAGCCGGCATGTCGCACTATGCTGTCGGTGACATCCGTATCGAAGACGTGTTGAACCAGACCCCGATGAAACAGGCCTTCACGCTTGATTTCTACGGCGGCATCTCGAGACGCATCAAAGGCCACACTTTGCTGCTGAACGTGAGCATCAACAATATCCTGAACAACAAGAGCACCGTGCTTTACGGCTATGACCAGCTGCGTTTCAACGCCAGCGACCCCGACATGTTCCCTTCAAAGTATAGCTACATGTACGGCATCAATTATTACATTAGCTTGACAATCAGAAGATAAGTCCAATGGTTTTCAGTTATCGGTTTTCAGTCGTCAGTGAACCGAAAACCGATAACTGTAAACTGATAACTGAGAACCTTTAATAACAATAGGAAAAATCAATATTAAAACTACATACAATGAAAAGATTACTAAACCGCAGTTTCATGCTTCTTGCCTTGTTGGGCGTGCTGTTCACTTCGTGCAAGAAGGATCATTATGACGAGCCTCCGATTCAGGATTTGCCTGTCGGACAAGTCTACACCATCGACCAGATTCT
>JAGHSL010000288.1 GCA_018065885.1 Candidatus Limimorpha equi | reverse complement strand
TTGCCATGGTTTCGTTTTTGGCTGGCATTATGCCTGCACTGCTGATTTCGAAGGCGCGACCGATTGATGTGGTGAATGGAAAAGTCAGGCTGCATAACAAAATGTTTGCCTCGAAAATATTCATCGTTGTTCAGAATGTGATAACTATCGTGCTGATTTCCTTGGTGTTGACTATGGAATTGCAGATGCGTCATGTGCAAAACAGAGATGTGGGTTGCCGCACCAAGGATTTGTATTTCTTGGATGCCAGTTTCACACTCGACCCATCGCATAACGAGGCTTTGGCCAATGAGTTGCAGGCTTTGCCTTGCGTTTCGCGGTTTGGAACCTCAACGGGCATTCCTACTAAAGTTTTGAATGCTACGTATCTCGGCCATTTGAATGATGAAGAAGATAAGGCAATGGCTTATTTTATAATATGCGACACGGCAGCCTTGAATATGCTTGAGATACCGATTCTGAGTGTTTTCGGCGATACGACATTTCCGCAGGGGTGCTTTATGACGCAAAGCATGTTGGCCGAACTTACGGGTTTGCCCTACGGCGAAATCAATGTGGACACGATTGTGAAATGGCAGCAAGGCAATTTCGGCAACGAAATTTGCGGTGTCGTCGGCGATTTCATGGTCAATGATGTGCTGCATGTCACGGACGAAAGTTTTGGAATGGTCATGCTTGCCGAGAATAATTTCAGAAACGGTTTATTTATGGGAATAAATTTCAGAAACGGTTTCCTGATGGAAATAAAAGGCGACCACAAAGAGGCGAAGGAAGCCATCGGCGCGTTGTATAAGAAATATGTCGAGGAAGCGAGAGGTCTTTATATGGCAGCGTCATGCAATGATTTTGTGGATGTTATCATTCATCAATGTTTGGAAAAACTGCAACGCAGAATGCGCCTGATGGAACTTTTCATGCTCATTTCGGTCATTCTTTCCTTGCTGGGTTTGGTGGCCATGAGTACGCATTTCGCGTCGGAGCGCGAAAAGACCATTGCCATCCGCAAGATTTTCGGCGGTACAATGGAAAGCGAAGTCCGCAAAAACCTGCGCGATTACGTTATCATCATTTTGATTGCCAACGTAATAGCCATTCCGATCGGCGTATGGCTTTGCGGAAAATATCTGGAAGACTTCGCCTACAGAATCGACCTTCATCCATGGATATTCATCGTTACCGTATTGATTTCCTTCGCGATAGCCATTGGCTCAGTGTTGTGGCAAATCGTCTCGGTGGCAAAGGTCAATCCGACGGAAGCGCTAAAGAAAGAGTAAACGGCGAAGCCATGAGGTCACGAGGTCACGGGATCGCGAGAGCACGAGAGCCGCAAACATCCCGCAATCTCGCGACCCCGAAACCTCGCAATCAAACAAATAAACAATTAAACAACAAACAAATAAACAACATTCATCATGATTAACGTATCAAATTTAAGCAAAATCTTCCGCACGGAAGAAATCGAAACGACAGCCTTGAACGGCGTTTCATTTGAAATCAAGGACGGCGAATTTGTCGCCATCATGGGGCCTTCGGGCTGCGGCAAATCGACGCTGCTCAACATCCTCGGCCTTTTGGACAATCCTACCGAAGGTTCCTACGAACTTTTGGGCGAAGAAGTCGGGAAACTCAAGGAAAAAGACCGCACCAAGTTCCGCAAGGGCAACATCGGCTTCGTGTTCCAGAGTTTCAACCTGATTGACGAACTCGATGTGTATGAGAACATTGAACTGCCTTTGCGTTACATGAACATCGGCGCCGCCGAGCGCAAGGAAAGGGTGGCCGAAATGATGAAACGCATGAGCATCACGCACCGCGCCAAGCATTTCCCGCAGCAACTTTCGGGCGGTCAGCAGCAGCGCGTGGCCATCGCCCGTGCCTGTGTCAGCAACCCGAAACTGATTCTCGCCGACGAACCTACGGGTAACCTTGACTCGAAAAACGGCAGGGAGGTGATGAACCTGCTGAAAGAACTGAACGGCGAAGGTACCACCATCGTCATGGTGACGCACTCGCAGAAGGACGCCGCCATTGCCGACCGCATCATCAACCTGTTCGATGGACAGATTGTTAAGGATGTGGTTGACTTGCTGTGATTTTGTTCTTGGGGATTGCCTAACGGCAAGAAATGCTTTGCATTACCTCACTGCGTATCGGTGAATATTCATTTCAGCGTAGCTAAATCTTTCAAAAATCTAAATCAAAAATCATTGTTTGTCAGTTTGATAGTGTGTAAAAGGAGAGTAAAAAGGGATTTTTGAAAGATTTTAAGTAAGGATTTTAGAAAGATTTCTTCGGCGAAGCCGAATCCCCACCGACAAAACATTCAATATTGTTAGTCATTTTGTTAGTGTGTAAAAGGAGAGTAAAAAGGGATTTTAGAAAGATTTTAAGAAAAGATTTTGAAAAGATTTCTTCGGCGAAGCCGAATCCCCCCAACAACAAAACATTCAACATTAAAATCAAAAAATCATGATTATCAAGAATTTCATAACGACACTGAAACGTTTCACGGCCTCATCGGTGCTGAATGTCATCGGGTTGGCGGTGGCGTTTGCTACGGCGTATCTCATCCTTGTTCAGGTGCGCCACGATTTCAC
>JAGHSL010000317.1 GCA_018065885.1 Candidatus Limimorpha equi | reverse complement strand
GGGGAGTTATACTATTATTTTTGCAGTGATGATAAATTGTTGGAAATCAATCAGCAACGCTTAGGTCATGATTTTTATACTGATATTGTTACATTTCCTTTAACGGATTGTGAATTAGTTATTTCAAGCGAATTTTGTCTGAGTTTGGATCGTATTGCTGAAAACGCACAGACTTTTGGTCGCAGTTATGAAAGCGAATTGCACCGAGTCATTATCCATGGTGTCTTGCACCTGATAGGTTTCGATGATTTGACTGATGATGACGAGAAAATAATGCGGATGAAAGAAGAGGAATCGTTGGATTTGATATTTAAATAATTCAGTATCAATTTTATAGAACTATTGTTTCATGTGAAACACGAGTAAGATGATTTTTGAAGAGTATGATATAATAGTGGTGGGAGCCGGCCATGCAGGTTGCGAGGCTGCTGCCGCTGCCGCAAATTTGGGCAATAAGGTTTTGCTCATCACCATGGACTTGCGTCTGTTTGCTTCCATGTCGTGCAATCCTGCCATGGGCGGCATTGCCAAGGGCCAGATTGTGCGCGAAATTGATGCTTTAGGCGGTTATTCGGGCATTGTCTCCGACCGCACCATGATTCAGTTTAGAATGTTGAATAAGTCAAAAGGACCGGCCATGTGGAGTCCGCGTTGCCAAAGCGACAAGATGATGTTTTCGGCAGAATGGCGTAGCATGTTGGAAAAAACACCTAATCTCGACTTCTGGCAAGATGCCGTTGTCGGTTTGCTTTTTGAGGGCGACCGGGTGAAAGGTGTGGTGACCAATATGGGTGGCGAAATCTATTCTAATGCTGTCATTTTGACCAATGGCACTTTTCTGAATGGCTTGATTCATATCGGTGAGCAGCATTTTCCAGGCGGCAGAATGGGGGAGGTTGCGAGTTATGGCATCACCGAGCAACTCAAGGAAATGGGCTTTGAGGCCAAAAGACTGAAGACAGGTACGCCTGTTCGTGTTGACGGCAGAACCATAGATTTCAGCCGTCTCATCGAACAAAAGGGTGACGACGATGTGGTTGGTTTTTCCTATAACGAACCGTTCAAGATCACCAAACAACGTAGTTGCTGGATTGCCCATACTTCTTTGAAAGTCCACGATACCTTGCGTAAAGGTTTCAAATATTCGCCTATGTTTAATGGACGTATCAAAGGTGTTGGTCCGCGTTATTGTCCGAGCATTGAAGATAAGATTGACCGTTTTGCTGGAAAGGATGCACATCAGCTGTTTGTCGAACCTGAGGGATGGACCACTGAAGAATACTATCTGAATGGTTTCAGTTCGTCTTTGCCGGATTATATCCAATATGAAGCCTTGCGCCAAATCGAGGGCTTTGAAAACGCAAAGATTTTCCGTCCGGGTTATGCCATCGAGTATGATTATTTTCCACCAGAGCAATTGCATCATTCGCTTGAAACACGGAAAATTCATGGTTTGTTCTTTGCGGGGCAAATCAATGGCACTACGGGTTATGAAGAAGCCGCTTGCCAGGGTTTGATGGCGGGTATCAATGCCCATCATCTGATTCATGATAATCAGCCGTTGATTTTGTCGCGTTCCGAGGCATACATTGGCGTTTTGATCGATGATTTGATTACCAAAGGCGTTGATGAACCTTATAGAATGTTTACCAGTAGGGCAGAATACCGTATTTTGTTACGACAGGATAATGCCGACAGCAGATTGACGGAGATGTCCTATAAAATGGGTCTGGCTAAGGAAGACCGTTATCAGCGTTATTTGGAAAAGAAGCGTAAGGTTGAGGAAATCATCGGTTTTTTGAACGAAAACTACGTTTATCCTGATGAAATCAATGGTTTGTTGCAATTGAAGGAATCTTCGCAAATCGACCAGAAAGTGAAATTGTCGTATATGTTGCTGCGTCCTCAGATAAATCTTTTCGAAATGGTAGATACGCTTTCAAGTCTAAAAGAACGCTATGATTTGAACGATAGATTTGTGAAGGAATGTGTTGAGGAAGCAGAAATTTTAGTAAAATATGACAGTTATATAACAAAGGAAAATGAATTGGCAGATAAACTGAACCGTTTGGAAAACGTCAAATTGCCTGTTGATTTCGACTATCATAGCCTGACTTCGCTTTCATACGAATCACGCGAAAAGCTGATCCGCTACAAGCCCGAAACACTTGGCCAGGCTTCGCGAATCAGTGGCATTTCGCCTGCTGATATAAATGTATTAGCCATATTTTTAGGAAGATAGAGAATTGTTCCACATGAAACACTGAAGAAATATGAGTGATAAATGCCCTTGGTGCCAATCGGAAAAAGCACACACACATCTGAGTTTAAAAGACTATTTTCTGACGCAAGAATCATTTGATATTATTGTTTGTGAAGATTGTGGTCTGCTTTACACCACACCGAAACCTTCCGATGAAAAACTCGGTGATTACTATAAATCTGAGGCTTATTATAGTCATCAGGAAAACAAGAAAGGCTTTATTCCTCGTGTTTATGAGGCAGTGAAATCGGTGAATTTGAAACATAAAATTGCTATTGCTACGCAAGGAAAAGAACCAGGCAGATTGCTTGATATTGGCTGCGGAGTGGGTGATTTTCTTCATTATGCTGAACAAAACGGTTGGCAATGCACAGGTGCAGAACCATCAGAAGATGCGTCATCAATTGCAAAAAAAAGAATCAAAGCAGAAATTATGCTTCCTAAAGATTTGGAAAAATTGCCTGATGAAAGCTTTGATGTCATCACGATGTGGCATGTTTTGGAGCATGTTTCCGATTTGCAGTGGCAAGTCAATCAGCTGAATAGGCTTTTGAAAAAAGGTGGAAGACTTGTCATTGCTTTGCCGAATTTCAGGTCGTATGACGCACAATATTATAAAGATAAATGGGCTGCTTACGATGTGCCGCGCCATTTGAACCATTTTTCACAGGATTCTATTGCTAAAATATTTAATATCAATGGTTTAATTCAAAATCCAACGCAAAAATTGGTTTGGGATGCTTTTTATATTTCTTTCATGAGTGAAAAATATCGCCAGAAGAGTTTGCCATTGCTGAGAGGAATTTATCGTGGCATGATTTCCAATTTGAGAGCGAGGAAAAGTGGTGAATGGTCGAGTTTGGTTTATGTGTTTGAAAAGCGGATTTAACGCATTTTGAAAAATTGGGTGTTTTTAGGCGATTTTAGACGTTTTAGGTTTTTTATGGAGCTGTGTTCAAAATTGAAAAAATAATGGATTAGAATTGATGTTTTGTAATGTATTGAATTTTAGATTGTTATTTTGTATATGAGAAATCTACATAAATATCGGTCACTTGGTTTTGTCTTTCTTGGACTTTCTTTGCTTTTTGGCTTGCTTTTAGCCTTGGATTTTCTCTTTGTTTCCAATCCTAAGCGAATTGAGGCAAAAGTTCAGCGTAAGGTTTCAGAATTGCAAAACGATTTGAATTTAATAGCGGTTGAGGATTTGAAATCTTCTGAGTTTGGCAATCGTGAAATCGGTCTTTATGTTTATTCTAACGATTCGTTGGTTTCATGGAATCAAAATTCGATTAGTTCGCGTCTTTTGAAACGTCGTTCGGTTTTGGGCCGTGATACGATTTGCAATCTGCTTTCTGGCAATTATTTCGTACATTCTTTTGAGCATAATAATCGCTCGTATTATCTCTTTAAGTGCCTCAATACCAATTATAAAATCGACAATAAATTTTTCCCGAATGAATTTTGCCTGCTTCGTTCTTTAGCAGACATTCATGTGATTTTTACGAATGAAGAAACTGCATATAAAGTCTATTCTCGTGATGGTAACGTTTTGTCTTACTGTGATTTCAATTTGGTTCAAGCCATAAAGTCACCTTATAAGGAAATTGCTATATCCTTGTTGGTTTTATTGTTGCTCACGGCTTTTGTTTTCTTGTTTTTATCCTTCGAAAAATCGCAAAAATGGCTCGACCGGATCAAAGGCAAGGAGAAACCTTATTTTGTTGAAATCAGTTTGGTTGCTGTTTTTTTGTTGTCGGTTCTTCTTACTTATTTGCGCTATCAGTCTGAAAATAAGAAGGAAAACGCTTATATGGTTGCTGCTGCCGAAAAACTGGTGCAAAAGCAAGATGCTGATTTTGAGGATTCTTTTATTCAGTTTAAGCAAAAAGTTGCGACAGATTCGGTTTTGCGTGAAATGGTTTTTTCTGAAAGTAATGTCCTTTCGGATGTGGTTTTGGGCTATTCGAGGGAACTGCTTTTCGATGAGACAATGAAAGCCTATTCCGTTTCGCTGACGGTTTGCGAACCTAATGAGGAAATCACGATACAACCGGAAGGCTACACGGTCAATTGTGATAGTTATTTTCTTGATTTATTGGCAAATAACGATACAAAAAGGGTAGGAGATGGGTTGTATTTCATTGATTATTTTACCCTTGATCCGAATTATCTGGCGAAAATCAAATTGTTTGATGGAGATTCCGTCAGGCAGAAAACACTCTATTTTGAATTTTACAAACCGATTGCGCCAGAGGGTTTCGGCTTCCCGTATTTTCTCCAGGAAAACAACAGCAACATGCCGTATGATTATTCGGTTGCCAGCTATCGAGACAGCATTTTGGTTTACAAATATGGTGAATTTGTCTATCCGAATTTCGTCAATGATTTGAATATCAAGGACAAACAATTTACTTTTGATAAGGAGCAAAAACATTATTCAATAATAAATGACGAAGAGAATGTTCTGATTGTCAGCACGGAAAAGAAAAGCTGGGCTGAAAAAACGGCACCGTTTGGCGTGATTTTCCTGATTTTGCTGGTGCCTGTCGTGATTCTTTATTTCATAGTCAGACCACGAAAGCAAGAAGATTGGAAACGTAAGAGTTTGGGCAAAAAATTTCAAATGGTGGTTTTGCTTACCTTGAGTCTTTCGTTTTTCGTAGTAGGCCCAATTTCAGTCATTTACATGCGTGGACTTTACAATCAGAAAACCATGGATTCGCAGTTTGTAACCACGAGAACCGTGCTTTCAGAGATGCAAAACGACATTAATTTTGCGGCCATCGAAACGCAAAACCAGCGGGCGGTTTGGACCGAAATCCTGCAAAGGTATTCAAGGACTTTTTTCACCGATTTGAATCTTTACGGCTTGAACGGCCAACTGATTGCCTCGACGCGCCCCGAAATATTTGAAAACTATCTGCAAGCAACCTTGATGAATGCCGAGGCTTTCAGAAACTTGCGCGGCAACCGTAGTCTTTACTACACGCACGAGG
>JAGHSL010000371.1 GCA_018065885.1 Candidatus Limimorpha equi | reverse complement strand
TTTCAAATCATTCAACACGCCTTATTTTCTAATCAGTTTTCCAGTTCTAATGGTTTCATCAGTCTGCAAAACAATCAGATACAGTCCGCTGGGCAAAGCCTCTGATGAAAAACGGAATTGCGCCGTGCGGTCGCTGATGGTTGCCTTTTGCATCATCATGCATTGACCGACAGCATTGTAAACGGAAAGCACAGCTTGCTGACCTTCAACATCATGCGCCGTCACGAGGAAAGCATCCGTGGCAGGATTTGGATAAACCGTGAGGCCTTCCATATCCGGATTTTCATCCACGCAAAGCGTCACGCCAACTGGCAAAGGCAACGATTCGGCATAATCGCCGCAGCGCGTATAGGCTCGAACCGAAATCTCGGCATCGGTCGCAAAGGTGAAACGGTTCCATTTCACCGTGGCTTCCGTCCCATGGCCAATGATTTCGCCCGCTACGGCTGGCGACAAAAACCATTCGTAGGAAACGGCATTTTCGACTGGCGGAATCGAATAGTGGCCTATCAAGGTGGAATCGAGCAGGATTTCCATTTCACCATCGGGCTGAGGCATATAGGCTATCTCAGGCGATTCAAAAGTGATTGTCACAGTATCAGACGGATAATTTACCTGGAGGTCTTCATAATACTGTCTAGCCCTCATCCGAAGCACTACATAACCGCGTTCAATATCGTCATCAGACGGCGCATAGGACGCATGTAAAGAATATATGTTATACAAGTTACCGCTACCAATCTCATTAAACCATGTCACGCTTTTAACGCCATACGCATAACTATCCTTCAAGGCAAAAGAAGCCGGGCAAGTCGAAAAATCAGGGCCAGCGGAGAAAGTGCTGTTTTCTCCGTGCGGAAGCGTGACAAAGTCAATGGCCGCATAATCACCGGCATAATTTTCAGCGTTGCCTTTTTCATAAATCCATGCACAAGTCGCACCGGCAGGGACAAAGAAAGAAACACGTGTCCAATCTTTCGTACCGTCAGCACTCAACATAAGCGTGGCATCAACGTAGAAATTCAGCGAATTGCCCTCATGCCCCGACAGACGGTAATAAAACGAAATGGAATCATCGGCACCACTTGGAACAAAGTACGAAAACATATTAATATCTATATCATCAGAAAGCGGTTGCGAAGCACAACAGTAATTGCCTTCGTAAGGCTCGACATCGGTCACCGCCCAATAGCCGAAGTTCTGCCATACGTTGCAGAACCAATAATTCGTATCAAGGCTGCCCAATTCAAAATCCTCAACCCTATTGCGTCCCAACGGAGCCTTAAACGGAACCTGATTGGCATAACTGCCGTTTTCGCCCGCCTCGCAATTGACATGCGCATAAAACACAATACCATTTGGAGCCGAATCCAAGGCCTCGACTGCCAAGGAAACGGTTGCACTTTGCTGAGGTTCAATATTCTGAATCACTGCGGTATCGGCAGAAACCACAAAATCATTCAACATGTCAGCCCAAACCTTGACATCTTTTGCCCGCCCATTGCCAACATTCTTTATTTCAACCGAGATTGTAGCCGTTTCGCCCACACCTAAGGTTCCATCGTTGGTTTGCAAAACCATTTCGGAAACTTGCAATGCCGGCACGCAAACCGGAATTTCAAACGCACGTTCCGCGTACGAATCGTCGCATTGCGCCACTACCGTAACGCCTAAATTTGCATTTTCCGAAGTCACATCTTTCACCATAAATTCAAAGGCGTTTTCAATCAACAGCGTTTCGTTTGGCTCAATATCGGCAAAAAGCGACAATTCTTTTGTAATATTCAGACAATCTGATTTTTCGAACAAGAACACAGTCCCATGACGCGAGGTTGTTCCACCGACATTTTTCACCGTTACATCGAAAGAATTGCTTTCGCCTGCACTCAGCAAACCCGAATGTGGCACCACATTTTCGATGGCCAGGAATGCGGTTTCAGGCTTCACGACCTCCAAATGACGCTCAAAACGCTGATAGTTCTGACCCGTCACCGTCAAGACGATTTTCGTTCCCAACGGGAAAAGCGGCAACTCTATCGTTTGCGACAAGCCTGTTGCTGGGACGAGTGAAACAAGTTCCACATCACCATCTTCAAGTTCCTTGCAAAAGGCTATCGTTGTATTTTGAGGCGCAGAAATCCTGAACGCCGTAACCCCTTCATACAGCGCCGGCTGATAGGATACGTTCATCTCCTGCGGCACCTCGGTATGCACCCTCAGAAAAGCATCGCAAAACGAAGTGAACATCTTATAGGTTATCGCCTTTTTCCCGTGATGCGTCACCCAACTGTTACGTGCCAGAAAGTACTTCCCCGCAACATTGCCGAAGGCTGGAAGACAATCACCTACATGGTCGGAATAATGCTCGACATCAGGCATAAAATCACTATCAAACATATCGAACACACCCCAAGTCAGCAGATCGTTGACAAAGGTGTACGATGGTCCCGTCGGGGCAATCGCGCCGATTGCGCCAGCTGTCGCGCCATCCTTAGTATGTTTGAGCAAGGCTTCCACGAGGCAGTCGCTGCCAAAATCGAAACGCCCTGTCGAGCAGTTGATTGACATGACGAATGGCAGCCGTCCGTGGTTATCAAGAACGCTCACCGAACCGTTGTCGAAGTGCGGCATTTCCCAACCTGTCTCATAACCGTGGTCGCGGTGCAGCGCCATGAACGCCCCCGCATTTATGGCATTGATGATTTGCGTATCGGAGCCGCCCGTCCAGCCGCCCAACTCTGAAGGATGCGCGGGCAGATAACCCTGGCCATCTGGGCCGAAATACGACACTATGGTCGGCGTGTTATAGGGTGCCGAAGACCAAACCTCGTCGGGTGTTCCATCCAGAATCTCGTTCACACGCACCGGTTCCTTGCCCTGCTTCCGCCAATAGCCGCCAACGACTTCGGCGCAAAGCTGGAACCACGATGAAGTCTGCCAGCAGCAGGCCGTGAGCGGACGGTGATAAAATGAACATTTCGTATTCGGATTTTGCTCATAGTCAATCTGTTTCTCGACCATCGTTGCCAATTCATCGGCTGTCGAGGCTGGCAAGCGTGAAATGCAGAAGTCTGGCAAGTCGTCATAGTCCATGCAGGATAAATAATTGTCGCTCACGCACTGACCAATTTCGGGATGGCTAACATATTTCGACGGAATGTTGCAACTTAAATCCGTGCCGTGGTCGGCGGCAAGGCAAATCGCAACGGGCGGAATATTCCAAGTCCAGAAGGCATCATAAAACCATGCGCCCAATTCATCGGCACTGCTCACGCCCATTTCGTCCAAGCGTATCACTTCGGTCAGTATGCCTTGCTTCATGCGGAAGTTCTTGAGTTGGTTGGCAATGGCGACATAATCATCATTATTCGGGACTATTATCAGGTATTCGCAGCCCGTGGCCTTTTCATTCAGCCAGCTTTTCATTCGGGCTGCATAGTCG
>JAGHSL010000170.1 GCA_018065885.1 Candidatus Limimorpha equi | reverse complement strand
GCCCTTTCAGGGCGCGGGCGTGACAGGCATGTGCCTACCCTCCGTAGCCTCGTGACCTCGAAGAGGTCGAACTTCACTTAGCCCCGTATAAACGCAGTGCAATGCGGGGCAGCGATAGAATGGAAATGCATATTGAAAAAAACATTCCGCCTTGGCGGGGGAAAGTAAATGCGGAGTAAATTTTGGAGTAAATTTTTACTTCACAGATTCCGAAACTACCCTCCGTAGCCCCGCCGACCTCGAAGAGGTCTCATTTATGTTACCCTATACGAGCGTAGCGGAGTGTAGGGTAGCGACGTCCAGCATATCTATGGGTTATGCGCATGCCCCACACTACGTATGGGGTAACAGAAACCGCATTTCTCCGAAATGCTGCCCGACAATTGTCAAGACTTTGACAATCAGCATGGGTCAAAAAGTATGTAGTTGCCAATGATTATTCTTTGGTTTTGAGCTTTTCCTGCTCTTTCACCAAACGCTTATAAACGGAGTCCGTGATTCGCTCGAGAATTGCGGGCTTTTCCGTGTAATAGCGTAGGTTTTCGTTGAAAATACTGTCGGTAATGCCGTAATGCTCAAACAGTTGGTCATAATAAACCTTGCTTCTTCCCTGAATGTCTTCGCTTTCGGAACGGCGGAAATTTAAATCGCCTTCAAGCAATTGTGCATCTGTCAAAATGTCAATCATTTGGGTCTCGTTGAGAAGTGTTTCGGGTGGTACAATAGTATCTTTTGCACCACAAGCCGTGAGGAAAATGGCGCAAAGGCAGGTCAGAAGGATATGGTTATATTTCACTTTCATTTATATGCCTGTGGAACGTAAAGACGCACGGCCGTGCGTCTCTACATGCCAATAAATTATGGCTAATCTAAACTTAGTTTCCGACATCCGACATGAACTTGATGCGCATCAGGCGTACTTCGTCTTCTTCGTATTCATCTTCGCCCAATTCTTCCAGAGCCTTCTTGATGTCGTCCGATTCGGCTTCCTGGAAATAATCCAGAATGTCTTCCTGATGGTAAATGTCAACGTTGTCTTCGATGTAATAATTCAGGTCGAGGTGGGTTCCCGAAGAGACGATGCTTTCGATTTCCGTAAGCAGTTCGCTGAAAGTCAATCCCTTGCCGTAGGCAATATCGTCAAGCGGAATCTTCTTGTCAATATTGGTGATGATGCCGATTTTCAGTGCGGAGTTGTTGACCACCGATTTCACCACCATGTCGTTCGGACGCGTGATGTCGTTTTCCTCGACGTATTCCTTAATCAGCTTGATGAAAGGCTCGCCGAATTTTTCGGCCTTGCCGGCGCCAACGCCTGCAATCTGGGTCATTTCTTCCTTGGTGATAGGATACTGGATGGCCATGTCTTCGAGCGATGGGTCCTGGAAAATGACGAAAGGAGGCAGGTTGTTCTGCTTGGCAATGGTCTTGCGCAGGTCTTTCAGCATGGCGAACAGGGTCTTGTCGGCACCGCCGTCCTTGCTCATGCCCATAGCCAATGCCTCGGCTTCTTCATCATCAGAGTTTTCGTAATCGTGGTCCTTGACCAGCATGATGGTGTAAGGCTTCTTGATGAAGTTGCGGCCTTCCTTGGTCAGTTTCAGGATGCCGTAGTTTTCAATGTCTTTGGAAAGCAGTTTGTTGACCAAAGCCTGGCGGATGACAGCTGTCCAATATTTTTCATCATGCTCATCGCCGGCACCGAAAAACTCGTTGTTTTCCTGCTTGGCTGCCTTGATGTCGCCGGTAAGTTTGCCTGCCAAAAGTTCAGCGATATGCTTGGTCTTGAAAAGCTGTTTGGTGTCCTCGATGGCTTCAAGCACCAATTGAATGCTTTCCTTGCCGTCGAATTTTTCTTTTGGTGAGCGGCAGTTGTCGCACGAACCGCAGTTCTCCTTATTATATTCCTCGCCGAAATAATGCAGCAGCAAGCGGTGACGGCAAACGGCTGATTCGGCGTAGGTTACTGTCTCGTTCAGCAATTCGCGGGCGATTTCCTGTTCGGCTACGTTCTTGCCTTTATTGAATTTCTCCAACTTGTGAATGTCTTCGTAGTCGTAGAAAGCAATGCAGTTGCCTTCGCCACCATCGCGGCCGGCGCGGCCCGTTTCCTGATAGTAACCTTCAAGGCTCTTTGGAATGTCGTGGTGGATGACGAAACGCACGTCAGGCTTGTCGATGCCCATGCCGAAAGCAATGGTGGCCACGATGACATCGACTTCTTCCATAAGGAACTTGTCTTGGTTTTCCTTGCGGGTCTGGCTGTCCAAACCTGCATGATAAGGCAAGGCCTTGATGCCGTTGATGGCGAGCGTTTCGGCCAGTTCTTCAACCTTTTTGCGGCTGAGGCAGTACACGATGCCCGATTTGCCCGGATTCTGCTTTATATATTTAATAATGTCCTTGATGACGTCTTTCGTTTTCGGCCTTACTTCGTAATAAAGGTTCGGGCGGTCGAATGACGACTTGAAGATTTTTGCATCAAGCATTTCGAGATTCTTCAAAATGTCTTGCTGGACCTTTACGGTGGCCGTAGCGGTCAGGGCAATGATGGGGAGCTTTTCACCAATGGCGTTGATGATTGGGCGCAGACGGCGGTATTCGGGACGGAAATCGTGACCCCATTCCGAAATGCAGTGTGCCTCATCGATGGCTACGAAAGAAATTTTCAGACCGCGCAGAAATTCAACGGTTTCGTCTTTCGTGAGCGATTCGGGCGCCACATAAAGAAGTTTGGTCTTGCCGCTTTTCAGGTCTTCCCTGACTTCAATCAGCTCGGCTTTCGAGAGGGAAGAGTTCATCACGTGTGCGATGCCAAGCTCCGTGCCGAAATTGCGGATCATGTCGACTTGGTTTTTCATCAAGGCGATGAGTGGCGAAACCACGATGGCCGTGCCTTCCGACATCAGTGCCGGCAATTGGTAGCACAACGATTTGCCGCCGCCGGTCGGCATCAATACGAAGGTGTTGTTGCCTCCCAGAATGCTTTTGATGATTTCTTCCTGGTTGCCTTTGAACTGGTCGAACCCGAAAACCTCTTTCAATAACTTGTGAATTGCAGTTTCTTCTTTTTTTGCCATTGTAAACTCCTTTTGGTACTTCAAGATTTTTGACTAATTTTGCAATCTCATTTGAGACAAAATTATAGCTTTTAGCTTTTATGACGCAAGAAAA
>JAGHSL010000387.1 GCA_018065885.1 Candidatus Limimorpha equi | reverse complement strand
GACATTCATTTGGCCGATGGTTCATCGTTTGCCATTTTCGAGCAAACCGACATCACCTGCCCTGTCGTGTTCACCACCGCTTACGACGAATATGCCCTCAAAGCCTTCGAAGTCAACAGCATAGATTACCTTTTGAAACCCATCAACAAGGACGATTTGGAACGCGCATTGAACAAATTCAAAACCCTGACCAATTCCGTCAACAACAAGGAAACCGTGGCAAGCCTTGTGACGCAAATGAAAACGCTGCAAAAGAAATACAAAACCTGTTTTTTGATTCCCGAAAGAGACAAGCTCATTCCATTGGCGACCAACAACATAGCCTGCATTTTCATAGATTTGAAAACCGTGAAGGCCATTTCACTCGACGGACGGCATTATTACATGAACCAGACTTTAGACGAACTGATGGGACAACTCGACCCGACCGTTTTTTTCCGCGCCAACCGCCAGTTTATCATATCGCGCAGTTCAGTTAAGGACATCTCCATTTGGTTTGGTAACAAGCTTTCGCTGAATCTGACTGTCGAAGTGCCTGAAAAAATCATCGTCAGCAAGGCGCGTGTCAGCGAGTTCAAGACTTGGTTTTCGGAGTGATTATTTCGCGGTGTAATCCTTTGCCGTCAGTCTCTCGCCATAGCTTTGGATGACGGCTTTTATCATGGTCTCAGCTTCGGCTGTCGTTTGCGGATTATCACCAATTGATTTTACGGTTCTTTCGTTGTCAAAATAAACCGTTGCAGAATCCGTAATGCATTGATACACTTGATTTATACAATTAACCGCAACAGGCTTGCGTTCGGGTTCGTTGAACACATCGCGTCCGAAAGCGAAATAAGGCTTGTCGTAGCCTATCAGACCCAAAACGGTTGGCATGATGTCCAACTGCTGAACGGTAGCATCGTCAATGCCTTTGAGCGATCCGTCGGGTGTATACATAAAGCCGATGATGGATGAACGCCCTTGCATGGTGAGTGTTTGAGGGTCATAAACCAAAGGCGCCACATGGTCGGCGACAAAGATGAAAAGCGTGCTGTCGTACCAAGGCTCATCATCGACGCGTTCAAAGAACTTCCTGATTGACAGGTCGGTATAAGCCACCACACGTTGTTCCGGATTGTGTCCGCTCGGCACACTGTCGGTATAATCAGCAGGAACGCGATAAGGATGATGCGAAGTGAGGTTGAACACTGAAGTAAAGAAAGGCTGCTGCATTTTCCCTATTTCGTCGGCCATAAACTGGAAATACGGCATATCAAACACGCCCCAGAAAGGTTCTATCGTGTTTTCATTCACAGGATATGCGGCCTCATATTCATCGCGGCAATAGCATTTCTGCACGCCAAACATTTTTGAAATGCTTTCAAAATTCATGGAGTTGCGTTCCGCGCCACTGAAAAATGAAGTCTCATAACCTTGGTTTGCAAGGATTTGTGGCAAAGCCTCAAAATTGCCAAAGTGTTCAGGCATCAAGGCAAATGAAGTCCTGAACGACGGAATGGAGGCAAAAACCGATGGAATGGCTTCCACCGATTTCATGCCGTTGCTGTAGGCATGAGTGAAAGTATAGCCCTGCTGCATCAATGAATCAAGGAATGGCGTGAAACCAGCTTCGTTTTTGTAAAGCTCTGGATTTAAATACTTTGAGTGCTCTTTGCTGAAACTTTCCAGAATGAATACCATTATATTGCGGTGTCCCAAATTGTAACGGCTGCTATCAACCTGATGTTCAGGTGTATAGATTTCATACAATTCGTCTTTGTCAAAATAAACATCCTTATCGAAAAGATCGCCTACGGAAGTGCGGACGGCGCAATACGGATTGCTTAGAATCAGCCAAGCCCGTTCAGGCGAATATTTTGCCGCCTGCGACAATGATTTCCAGCTTTCGTTCGGATTGCAAGTTCCTCTCATGCCAATAATGCAAATCGCTGAAATACAGAAAAATGCAATCACATTGACGCGATAGTATCTTTTCTTATCCTTGATTTCGGTCGGGAAATACTTGATGTAATACCAGCAATAGGCCAAAAGCACAATGAGTAACAAACCGATAATCAGTATGGTAAGATTCTGCATGATGAAATTCATGATGATGGGCGAACTGTTGCTGTTTTCGTTGAAGAAATGCAGTTCTTCCGTCGTGAAACGTTTCATGGCATGTGGATAATACACCACGTCGCCACCATTCAAAATGATGATTGCGAATGAATTCGTGACCCAGTAAATTATGAACAGCAGGGTCTGATACCATTTTTTTTCGCGGAAATGGAACGGCAAAATGGACAGGAAAATGAAAAGTGCATTCGTCCAAAGTATTGACAATGTGTTGTATTGCAGACTTCCGATGAGGATTTCCTTCGCTTCGTGCCAATCGGCAATGTGACCGAGATAAGGCCTGTCGATGAAATAAAACGACAATTGCATGATAAACATCACTACATAAACCACAGCTAACCTCAGAACCAAGGTTGTGACATCATTGCGAAGCAGGTTTTTTGAATTCAGACTCATAGTTCAATTTTTGATAAAGCGTGCAAAAATAGGAAAAATCAAGACATTGCGTCACACCTTTATTAATCCGTTCCTGAAAAAACACTATCTTTGCACATTAAATATTTTTTCTCAAAAACTACCAGACATGAAAATCACATTTCTTGAACCATTAGGACTGAAAGTCAACCAGATAGAATCCGCTTGCCAGAATCTGAAGCAAGCCGGACACGAAGTCGTCATTTACCCCGACCGCAACGAAAACCTTGAAGTGCTGAAACAACGCGCCGAAGGTGCCGATGTCATCATCGAGAGCAACATTCCGCTGCGCAAGGATTTTCTGGATGCCTGTCCGAACCTGAAAATGCTTTCCATCGCTTTCACCGGCCTCGACCATATCGACATGGAAGAATGTCAGCGCCGTGGCATCAAAGTGATGAATGCGGCAGGCTATTCCACCGAGGCTGTTGCCGAACTCGCCATCGCCCTGATGATTGACGTCTACCGCAAAGTGCGTGAAAACGACATCATTACGCGCGAATGTCAGCGCAAAGGCATCATGCCGGGACGCGAAATCGGCGGCAAGACCATCGGCATTATCGGCATGGGCAACATCGGTCAGCGCGTGGCAAAAATCGCCAACGCTTTCGGCTGCAAGGTCTTGGCTTGGAACCGCACGCCTAAAACCATCGAAGGCGTGACTTTCGTTGACAAGGAAACCCTGCTGAAAGAAGCCGACATCGTTACGCTTCACATCGCCTTGAACAACGAAACCCGCGATTTCATCACCGAAAAGGATTTCGCCTTGATGAAGCCATCGGCCATCCTTATCAACACGGCACGCGGTCCGGTCGTCAACGAAATGGCTTTGGCCAACGCCTTGAAAAACGGTGTCATTGCAGGTGCCGCCACCGATGTCTACGGCACGGAGCCGCCTTTGAAAAAGGATAATCCTTTGTTCGATGCACCTAACCTCATCATGTTGCCACATATCGGTTTCGCCACCGAAGAAGCCTTCGTTTTGCGTTTAGGCATCGTGCTCAAAAATGTTGAGGATTGGTTGAAGATTTGATTGCCTTCGGCAAGAAATAAATCAAAAATCCTAATTCAAAATCTGTTTTTGATCCCACAAAAGAGACGTAGCACGCTACATTTCTACACAAAAACGATGATTTCTGATAGATTTTCTTTTTTGATTTTTTAAGGATTTAACTTCGTTGAAATCTTTGATTCATCGATACGAAGTGAGATAATGCATAGCATTTCTTCGGCAAAGCCGAATTAAAAAATCACTCTCATGATAAATCAAGCAAGCCGAAACCTCGGCTTGCTTTTTTTTGTATCTATTTGTAAAACAACATCTTGCAACAAAATACTTATAATTACTTATAAA
>JAGHSL010000203.1 GCA_018065885.1 Candidatus Limimorpha equi | reverse complement strand
ACCCCGAAGGCTACGACCGTGACCTTTTCAGTTATCAGCCAGCCTTCGATACGTTTCACACGCGCAGTCTCATCAAGATTCACGACGGCTGTAACAACTACTGCTCCTACTGCATCATTCCGACCGTAAGAGGCCGCAGCACCAGCCGTCCAGCAGAAGACATCTATCACAATATCAGGGAAGTCGTCGCCCACGGCTTCAAGGAAATTGTTCTGACCGGCGTCAACATGGGGCGTTATCAATACGAAGACACCAATTTTGAGCGACTCGTTGAAAACATTCTCAACATTGATGGTGATTTTCGCGTGCGCGTCTCCTCCATTGAGCCTGACCAGTTTTCCAACCGTTTCCTCGAACTCTTCCAGCACGAAAAACTAGCGCCACACATGCACATCTGCCTGCAAAGCGGTTGCGAAAACACGCTCCGGCAAATGCACCGTTTCTACACTGCCGCCCAATTCCGCGAAATGTGCGAGAGAATCAAGACCTTCCGTCCTGATTTCAACATCACGACCGACATCATCGTAGGTTTCCCAGGCGAGACCGATGCCGATTTCAAGGAAAGTTGCGACTTTGCACGCGAAATCGGGTTCAGCCACATTCACACCTTTAAATATTCCGTGCGCAGTGGCACCAAAGCCGCCACCATGCCCAACCAGGTCCCCGAAAAAGTCAAAAGCGAACGCAGCGAATTCATGCGTGCCATTTCCTTGGAGAATAAAAAACGCTATTTCGGCATGATGCAAGGCCACACCCAACGCATGCTGATTGAGCGCATTGATGCCAAAGGCACTGCAAAAGGCTATGGCGAAAACTACATTCCGATACAAATCAAGGCCATTAATGCCGAAAGAAACACCTTTATTAATATAAGACTTTCGGAAATCGAGCATTGCAACGACGAAGATAAGATGAACTTTACTGGAATAATAATATGATTATCAACAAATTAAAATTTTACAACTCAGAAAGATTAAAAAAATTGAAATTTTAAGCGTTTGTAACGATAAAAGTTGTAATTTTGCAGTCCGATAAAGAAAGAAACAAAAAGTAAAAATAGATATGGCAAATCACAAATCGTCACTCAAGAGAATTCGTCAGACAGAAAAAAGACGTTTGCACAACCGCTACTATGCCAAGAGCATGCGTAACGAAGTTAGAAAGTTCAGAACATTGACCGACAAGTCTGAAGCAGAAACCAAACTGCCAAAGATGTACTCAATCATTGACAAGGTTGCCAAGCGTGGTATCATCCACAAGAATAAGGCTGCCAATCTGAAGTCAAAGCTGACGAAATACACAGCAAAGTTGGCTTAATAAGAGTTTTTTCATCATAATGTTGGAAGCCTCTCCCGGTTTTTCGGGGGAGGTTTTTTTATTATTGATGTCAATATTTTAACGAAAAAACCTAAACTACTGACTATTAGATTTTTTTTGAATCTCTATTCATACAATTTAGCGGACACTAACAATTCACAATCAGCTGTGGCCTTGGTTGGTTGGATACCCAAAAATATTCCTACACGAATAACGGCATACACCATTTGAAGCCCTCAATCAAAGGCTCAACCTGCCGCCAAACTTTCGGGAATACGGGCGCATCTTCGGTGTCTTCTTGCGCCAAGCCATGGACTTGCGTATTCCAACGGCAATAAAAATTCTGTTCAGGCTGAATGAGGGCATAAAACTTGTCGGTGATTTCACCATCGCACACCACAACGATACCAACCGAGCAGACACTGGTCGGATTGTAATTGGCTGTCTCAAGATCTATGGCCGCAAAGTCTTTCTTGGTCACTCGCCAACCACCACGCGTTGCATTTTGCAACCGTTTTCAGTCTCAATGCGCAAGAAATAAACGCCTGTTTCATACCGGCTCAAATCCAACACCACCTGATCGGCATCGACAGCAAGGCTGAAGACGTTCTGTCCCAGTGCATTAAAAATGGTGATTTGCTTCATGCCATCAGCCTTGACGGTCACATTGCCTTGGGTAGGATTCGGCGCAACGCAAGCCTCAATCTGTGTTTCACTTACAGCATCATAATCACCAGCAATGATAGTGACATCATCCACATCCAATTTATATTGGTCGGTGCAGTTGAAATGGCGAATGGCAACGTAAATCATTTGTCCTTCATACTGGCTCAAATCGGCATGGTATTCCGTCCATTCGCTTTGTCCTTTGTTCCAATTGTTCGGGATAGTCCATTCGGCAATGGTCGTGAAATCAGCAGGATCAGTGTTTCCTTTGGTAGAGACTGCCACACCAAAGTGTTCTTCAGGATAGATTTCATCGTGCGAGCAAGCCCAGAAACTAATGCTGGCATCGGCACTGGCCAAAAACTGACGCGAGACGAGGTAATTGTCTGGGGTAAGGACATTTGGATATTGATAGGATTCCGAGCAAGCCCAGCCATCGGTTTCATTGTGACCCATTTCGGTGCCTAACAGATGACCATTGAACCAATCATAACCATCGCCATCAGCATCAATGGTAGTCCAGTCGGTGAGGACGGGTTCACCTTCAAAATCGTAAGTGTATGTCACTCCCCTATTTGGAGCATTAAGGAACGTGTTTTCAACAGAGAAATTCTGAGCATTCAATTGACCCAAACCCATAAAGGCGAGCATCACCAAAAAGAAAGATTTTTTCATTTCATTAGTATTTAAATGGTTATCAAAATGGTTTATTTATTTTGCAAAAATAAGTTTTTTCCACGAGTAAGACCTTTTATGAAGGAATAATTTCTATTTTTGCAGTCCATAAAGGACCCGTAGTTTAATGGATAAAATAAAGGATTCCGGTTCCTTAGCTCAGGGTTCGATTCCCTGCGGGTTCACCAATGCTGATTATCATTGTTTTACGCAATGTTGTCAGTTTTTATCGGCGCAAAATTGGCGCAATAGTTCGATTCCTTTTGTCCCGTAACAAAAGGAGTAAAAAAAAATGTCATCAATCGAATTCGGCTACACGCCTGCAATACTGAAAAATCAGCCCTCACATGGTTGGTTGATAGAGTATTACGTAATCAATCCTTCAACATCAAACAAACAAAGGTTTGTCATCAAATTGAATAAACTTAGGAAGCGTTTCGACCGCCTTTCTGATTTCAAGAAATTCGCAAATGCAATCGTAATCAAATACAATTGCCAGCTTGCTGGCGGTTGGACTCCTTTTGGAGAGAACCAAAATTCAAGGTATTTCACGCCTTTGGTTGATGTCGTGAACGAATACATTGCGGAAAAATCGAAAGAGCTGCGCCCTAACAGCGTGCGTTGCTATAAGTTTTTCGCTTCTGTCTTTATTGCATGGATTCAGAAAAACGTGCCAGGCATACAGATTTGCAATTTCAACAAAGTGCTTGCAGTGAGATTCATGGATTACATTTTCAACGACCGAGGTTTGACGGGTAAGTCCTGGAATAACTTCCTGAAGTCTTCAAGGGCTTTCTTTTCGTGGGCAGTCGGAAAATGTTATGCAAAAGAGAATCCATTTGTCAGCATGAAGATGAAGCGTGAATCAGAAAAGAAACGCTGTCTTATTCCTGTGGAAACGAGGAAACGCATCACGGAATGGTGTACTAATAATAATATAGGTATGCTGATGGTCTGCGAACTCGTATATTCCTCGCTTATCCGTCCGAATGAAATCACCGGATTGCGAATCGGCGATATAGATTTGCGCACTGGTGTCGTCCATGTGCGACCTGAGGTGTCGAAAACGCATTACGGAAGGTTCTCTGCAATATCACCGCAATTGGATGAGTTGTTCCGTTCCATGCACATTGAGAAATACGATTCTTCACTTCATCTTTTCGGGAAGGGATATAAGCCATCGGCGACACCTCTTGTCAGAAGCCGATTCTCAAAGGACTGGATTAAGATGAGGAATGCTCTTGGACTTCCTGAGGAAATGCAATTGTATAGTTTGCGCGACACAGGAATAAATGAAATGATCAAGGCCGGCATTGACCCTCTTACGGTCATGCAGCACGCTGACCATCACGATTTGAGCATGACGACAAAATACGCCAATCACATTGACCCAAACCTTGTCGAGACCATCAGGAAAAAAGCACCTGGTTTCTGACCGCGTTAGGGATAGCAGTGAGTATGAGACGACGCCGCTTGCGAGTCGAATATGTCTGAACGGATAGCCCGACGGCTGCGCCGGAACGCACAATTGAAAAGAAAAAGCCTGCCTTGGATTGCTCCTTAGCAGGCTGTTAGATTGTAACGTAATTGTGATTGTTTTAATTGCAAATGCTCACCCTGCCTCCGAAGAAGCAGAGCAAGCAGAGTGCGATGATTGACAATATTGATAATGATTTCTTCATTTCTTTCTGTCATCATTCCGAGAAACGTTTAGCCATTGAGTTCATTACGATATTTTTCAAATCGGTTGTATCCGTTGGCAATGGTGTCCACGTTTGTCCTGAAACACTTACTTTTTGTGTCGCCGTTGTAGGAATCCAATTTATATCCTTAAACGAAATGCCAAACATTGGTGCAATAAATGTTTCATAAAAGACGCCTCCCAATACATATATTGGCAAACCGTTGTTCGGGTGCAATCCATCATCAGCCAAATCTAATTGGGTGTTATAGTCGCTATCCCTCAAAAGTCGCATCGCTTTTCCGCATGGCGAAACATTATACAACCCACTTAAAGCCATAAATCTTTTTGTGTTTTCCCAATTGGCTTTTTGCCATTCTTTTTGACCTGCTTTTGTTGCTGGGTATGGCGCCATGTCGGTTGTGTTTTGTACTGCTGGCGTCCACGTTGAATTAAACGCAATGTGTGTATTTGGGTTGCAATGTTTTTTTACGATATCCACGATGTCCGACCATTCGTTTTTCCAATACAAATCCCAATATGGTGCTTGTCTTGCTCCTTGCTGGAACGCGATAATATCCCAATTACCGGATACAAGGTCATTATACCAATCATCTCTATATGCCTGAGCATTGTACGAGCCGGAAGAACTATATGTAGTTATAATCCAGTCCGCACCATTTATGGATGTGTTTTTTGATGCCGAACGCGATGACTCGCTGCCGCTAAAAGGCGTTAAATCGTCTGCATATAACTGTATCCATTCAGAAAATTTTGAATGGCCCATGTAGTAACAGTGCAATTCGGCATTTATTCCAGCGTCAGCAATTATCTTATTGAGATACCACCACGTATCCATGAACCACGACGAACCGAAACATAATATTTTAAGCGTATCCGTTTCTTTATTTTTTTGTCGTATGGGCGCGTTGTAAATCTGTGGTATAGATATATCCGAACTTTTAAGTAATTCATTGATATACGCTTCATTTCCACATATCCTTTCACTTAAAGCAACATTTCCTGTTTGTCTCAAAATTGGCACTTGGGCTTCAGTTCCGAAAATTCTGCATATTTTTGCATTTGACGGAATGATAAGTGGGTAATCTATTGAAGCCGCTGAACTTAGAGGATGTTCAC
>JAGHSL010000005.1 GCA_018065885.1 Candidatus Limimorpha equi | reverse complement strand
CAACCTTTCAACCATCGACATGATCGTCGTTGAAAGAAACGGTGAAATCATCTATACCGAAAACAATGTCACTCCTGGTGCCACGATGACCGTTACCGATGCTAACGTTCCTCGTTTCGATTCTTTCGACTATACCATTTACGCTGTAATCGGCGGCAACCATGGTAAAGTCGCTTACAAGAAGAGCGTTCCTTTCGGACCAACCTGTTCATGGAAACTTATGATGACCACAACCTCATTCCAAGGTTGGCGCGGTGGTGCCGTTCTCGTTTACAATGCAGCCGGCACTCAGATTGGCAGCTACACAACCACTTCTTCGGGCACAACATCAGTCGATATTGATATGCCAGTTGGCGCTGTTTCATTCGGCTGGTCGGTTCCTACTGCTGAGGTTAGCAGCATGAGCATTGTCATTAAGGATTCACAGAACGCTACGGTCTACAATTACAGCGGTTCGTCCAACAATTTGGAAGAAGGCATTTTCCTGTCGATGAACAACAGCTGCGGCGAAAACATCGCTGTTTCAGTTCCTACAAATGCTATTGCCGTCGTTGATGATGCCAACCACAACAACATCAATGTTTCATGGAATGGTGTCAACGAACAAGGTTACGGCTATGTCGTTTATCGCGACAATCTGCTTTACCGTTTGATTCCTACCGCTACATCATTTGTCGATGAAAACGCTCCACGTGGCGGTCACTGCTACAAGGTCGGTTTCATGGGCTTCGGTGGTGAAAACGGCGAATATTCCAACGAATCATGCGCTGTTGCCGGTGAAGGCTGCGATCCTGCAACAAACCTTGATTACGAACAGACCGGTTCTGCTTACAAGACCAAGCTGAAGTGGAACAAGCCTGAAAATGCAGAAGGTCTTTCCGGCTACTTCGTCATGCGTAAGGCTGAAGGCGGCGAATATGAACGCATCAAGCTGTGCGGTGCAAGTTCTACTTCTTATACTGATAACGCAACTCTTGAAGAAGGTGACTATTACTATCAGGTGATTGCTTATTATCAGGGTATTGACTGCACTTCGGCTCCGGCAGCTTGGATTGGCGATGACAACCAGTTCTATCTGCATGTCTACTATTCACCGACCGCAGTCAATGAACTGGGTGAGGAAAAGATTGCTCTCTTCCCGAATCCTGCCAAGGAAAGCTTCACCGTTGAAGGTGTCGATTTGACTCACGTTGTCGTGTTCAACACAATCGGCCAGACGGTTTATGAATCAGATTGCGACGGCAACTCATTCGTCATCAACCTGAGCGATGTCGAATCAGGTCTTTACATGGTTCGCGTTTCCACCAAGAATGGCGAAACCACAAAGCGTATTTCTGTCGTGAAGTAATCGTTTGAATGATACGAAATTGAAAAGGCTGTCCGTTTGGGCAGCCTTTTTTGTGGCAACAATATATACGATTTGTCTTTTTTAATAATCAAAACAACCAGAACCTATAAAACATTTGTTTATCCGGATCTGAATCTCGCAACAGCTCGATCCAATGCAGTCTTTCGCTGATTTCAATTTACATTCATCATGTTGGGTCAAATAGTGTTTTATTGCCCAGAAATAGCCCCTCGGAAGCGCAAAGCGAAAAGGCCGCCAGCTTTTGAAAAAAGCACGAGCAGCAAATTTTAAAAGCCCGCCAGCTTTTTCAAAAAGCAGGCGGGCTTTTGGGTAAAAGGCGGCGTGCTTTTCACCAAAAGGCCGCCGCCTTTTGGTAGGAAGGCTGAAAGCGTACCAAGGCAAGTAACGCATTTATGATACATTTGTGAAAGATTTATGTCCCGCAAAAAGAAAAACTTCCTATTTTAGCCCCACGAAAAGCAAATCAATGAAAACAGCGCGAACATATTTTGCCGACGAAGGCGAAGCCTTGCAGAAGTTTAGCTACGATGCCTGGGGCAACTCGCGCGACCCGTACACATGGGCGGGCGGCCCTATTTATGAATGGTAAGTTTTAACTTAAATTATTAGGAAATATGTTTGACTGTTTATTCCAGATTCTCTATTTTTATTACGAACGCCGAGAGAAAGGCGGTGATTCTGTATGGACGGCATCGTTCTATGTATCTGTGATTCAGTTTTTGTTATTCTATTCAATAGTTAATTTTATTGATGTTTTTTCTAATGGGATGTTGTCTATTCGTAACCTGAATGTAAATAGAAACATATTAAAGGTTGCTTTTTTAGGTGTTGGTTTTGTCTTTTACGCCATAAATCTTAAAAAATACAGAAAGAAATGTAATGACATTATTGCCAAATATAAAAATGATCCATCGAAAAAATGGTTTCGTATATGGATGTTTATGTTATTGATGGCTGTTCTTTTCTTTTCGCCTGTTCTTTGGAGTCTGTTGCATAAGGCAATTTGTTCATAGTAATTTTTACAATCAATTTGCCCCCGACCCCACCCTTCGGGGGCTTTTTTTCAAAGCCATGTAAAAGCATAACAGAAATCTTCTTATCTTAGCCCCACGAAAAAGCGAGCAATGGAAACTCCTCAAACATATAGCCGATTTGACATTCATGTTGATGGAAACAGCTGCACCTATCTGAGCTGGGAATACAATGGCGTGAGCCACACGGCAAGCGTCGAGAACGAATATGTGGGAGGCAGAGGCCTCTGGGGACAGACCGTTTCCGACATGGGCGGCAGGGGAAGCTATATGCCGCCTGGGTATGTTTATTCATCTTTTGACAATGCAGGTTCTGGACTCTCAGGCTTGCAGAATGCAAGTCTTTTGGCACAATCGTTTGGCCTTGGAAATGGAGCAAAGACAGAACTGATGGATTGGGCAGTTCGAACAAATTACAAATCCGCCAGAAGCTGGGGGGAGTTTAGGAATTTGAGAGCTACCCAAAAGGAATTTCGATATGTGAATACTTTGGGCAAAACTGGGACAAGATATTTGAATGTCTGTAAAGGTTTAGGAGCTGCGGCAGCCGTAACAAGCATGGCGTTAACAGATGCCAATGCTATTAGTTATTATGTTAATGGAGGAAAAGGAGCGGGGGTTGCCATTAAAGCAGTCATGGATACGGCAATGGGGATTGTCGGTTTTTTAGGACCGGTTGGCTTTGCTATAAGTAGTGTGTATTTCATAACTGATTTAGCTACGGATGGTTTTGGTGGCTGGGGGAATGTTAATCCATAAAAAGTTTTGTTATGAGAATTTTAGAGTATCTTTTTTTCAAGTACTACCAATGGCAAGTAAAAGTCGGCAATGAAGGAATTGCTTCTTTTATGTCTGTGCTATTTATGACCCTAATCTTTTTTCTGCTTTTTTTTGATGTTTTTGGCTCCGTTTCGTTCTTTATTTGGCCGAAATTATGGAGCTATATGTCAAAAGTGTTGCTGCTCTCGTTAGGATGTGTATTCTTTTTGGTCTGTTATGCGCTTTGCGTGTTCAAAGGGAAAGATGTAAAAATCCTGAAGAAGCATGAAAAAGAGTGGAAAGGGAAAAAGAGTTTGTGGGCAATTCTCTTGCCAATTATTGCATTTATGTGGTTCGTGGCAAGTATGATAATTAAAATGTACCAAAATCGAGGAGTCCTATGACAATTTCGGAAAATGGCAAGTTCTCAATATTGGGAACTTGTCATTTTTCATTATTTTTGCATGATGAAATGAAAAAACGAAGCATGAGATTTCTTAAATATTTGTTTTTCAAATACTATTACTGGCAGGAACGCATGGGCAACCACGATTCCAGCTTTATGGTATTACTGTTTATGTCCTTTATCTTCATGCTGTATTTTTTTGACATATTGTTTTTGAGAAGTTTATTTTACACAAACTCAGCAAATCATTTGTCAAAAATATGGGTTGTTTTAGTGTTATGGGTTATCTTTCTAATTCTATACTTTTTACTTGTTTGTGGAGGAAAACACAAGAAAATTCTGAAAGAATATGAACAAGAGTGGAAAGGAAAGAAAAACTTGCCCGCAATTTTATTTGCAGTAATTCCTTTCGTGCTAATTATTTCTTTGATTGTTTTGATGGCTTGTGGGTTTTAATATTGCATTTAGCCCCCGAGTTCTTCCTTCGGGGGCTTCTCTTGAAAATCATTTGAAGAAATAGAGTTGAATTGTCTTACCCTGAAAAAGGTTGACTCAAAAAGACAAGAGTCAAGGATGTATCAGTTACACACGGAGAAACAGCAAAAGTACTTCAAGGAAGTCATCCGCCTCCACTATGAAGAGGGATACGGAGAA
>JAGHSL010000091.1 GCA_018065885.1 Candidatus Limimorpha equi | reverse complement strand
GGGATTATGTGACGGCGGCTGAGATGATCAATGAGTTGGATAATATTCCGGCAATCGAACTGAATGTGTCGTGCCCCAATGTGCGCCAAGGCGGCATGGCTTTCGGCGTGACATGCTCTGGCATTTCGCAAGTCGTCGCCGAAGTGCGCAAGGTGTATCACAAACACCTGATGGTGAAACTGTCGCCCAATGTGACCAACATTGCTGAAATTGCGCAGGCAGCCGATGCCTCAGGTGCTGATTCCGTCTCGCTGATTAACACCTTGTTAGGCATGGCTATTGATGCTGAAAAGCGCAAGCCGATACTTTCCATGGTGACGGGCGGCATGTCGGGCGCTTGCGTCAAGCCAGTGGCTTTGCGTTGCGTTTGGCAAGTGTCAAAAGCGGTGAAGATTCCAGTAGTCGGTTTGGGCGGCATTTCAAGTGCCACCGATGCAGTCGAATTTATGCTGGCAGGCGCATCGGCCATCGAAATCGGAACCGCCAATTTCATTGATCCGGCTATTTCCGCAAAAGTTGCTGCTGGCATCACTGAATATTGCGAGCGCCATAGATTTGCGAATGCTATTGATTTGAAAGGCGCATTGGAATAAGAAAACACAGATAAAATGCTGATTTTGAATTGAACACGGATTCTTCGGATTTACACGGAAAAGTTTTGAATGTAAAAACATAATCCGTTGAATCCGAGCATTCCGTGTTCAACTTTTTTCGTGTTCAGTTTGATATGAAATTCACCTCAGGTGAAATCTCAATACCGAATTTATCTTTGACGGATTGCATGATTTTTTCCGCCAATTCAACGATGTCGCAGCCTTTTCCGCCGCCGTAATGCACTAAAACCAAAGCCTGTTTTTCGTAAACTCCGACATGTTCATCGCGCCAGCCTTTCCAACCAGCCTTCTCAATGAGCCATCCCGCCGGGACTTTCACTTTTCCGTCAGGCTCGGCATAATGTGGCGCATCGGGATAGGCTTTTTGCAAGGCTTCGAATTGCGCTTTCTCAATGACAGGATTCTTAAAGAAACTGCCGGCATTGCCGATTTTCCTGACATCGGGCAACTTGGCATCACGAATGGCGCAGATGGCATCGTGGAGTTGCTGTAATGTAGGTGTATCTATTTTGTTTTCAGTGAGATAATTCTTGATGTTGCCGTATTCCAAATTCAGTTGAGCATTGCGTTTCAGAAGAAAATCAACGGAAACAATGACATATTTCCCTTTCAGTTCCGATTTGAAAATGCTGTTGCGGTAGGCAAACTTGCACTCGTCCTTCTTGAAAACCCGATGTTCGTCCGTGGCAAGACAAATGGCTTCGCATTGCAAAAAACAGTCTTTCAGTTCAGCACCATACGCTCCGATATTTTGCACAGGTGCTGCCCCGACCTTGCCCGGAATATGAGCGAGATTTTCCAATCCGTGAAGATTGCTTTCAACGGTAAATTGCACGAAATCAGGCCAATCTTCACCAGCGTATGCACGCACAATGATACTGTCCGTTGAATCTGTCAAAAAATCAATTCCTTTGATATTCATATAAACGACCGTTCCGTCAAAATAGTCGTCGCAAAACAGCACGTTGTTTCCGCCGCTGAGAATCAGGTGCTTTTCGGTCTCAAGAATGCCGCTGCTAATCAGTTTTTCCAAGTCGGAAACGTTTTGGATTTCAACGAAATGTTTTGCCTTGACATCGAATCCGAAGCTGTTATATTTTTTGAGTGAAAATTGGTTTTGCATGGTGCTGTTATTTTGTTGATACATAAGTGCTTGTTCAAAGGTAGTTTGCATTTTGAATTTAGGGTTATGCGTGATTCGGACTTTTAGACATTTAGACATTTGGACATATAGACATTTGGACATTTAGACTTTTAGACTTTTAGACATTTTGATAATTTACTGACTGACAACTGGCAACTGAAAACCGATAACTGACAACTGAAAACCGATAACTGACAACTGAAAACCGATAACCAATCTATGTTGCAGTTTAATTATGACCACTTACTTAATATTTTATGCTGCTATTAGGAGACGACTATGTAATGTTTTAGTTACTGAAAAAAGCTATAATGTTGCAAATCAGATATAAGCAATCAATAATTTGTACCTTCCAATTCGTCAATCATGAAGGCGTATTCCAAGGCGATTTCCTTGTAGCCTTCAAAGCGTCCTGAGGCTCCGCCGTGACCGTAATCCATTTCGGTTTTTAGGTAGAGATGATTGCTGTCGGTTTTCATGTCGCGGAGTTTTGCCGCCCATTTCGCAGGCTCCCAATATTGCACCTGGCTGTCGTGCAAACCAGTGGTAATCAGCATGGCGGGATAATCTTTGGCCTCCACATTATCGTATGGCGAATAGGAAAGCATGTAGTCGTAATATTCCTTTTCGTTCGGATTGCCCCATTCGTCGTATTCGCCCGTGGTGAGCGGAATGCTTTCGTCGAGCATAGTAGTCACCACATCAACGAAAGGCACGTTGGCAATGATGCCGCGCCACAATTGAGGCTCCATGTTGACAACCGCGCCAACCAAAAGGCCGCCGGCACTGCCGCCCATGGCAAACATCTTATTGGAACTCGTGAATCCGCTCTGAATGAGGTATTTGCCGCAAGCCATGAAATCAAGGAATGTGTTTTTCTTGTTGAGCATCTTGCCATCTTCGTACCATTGGCGTCCCATTTCTTCGCCGCCTCTGATGTGGGCTATGGCCCAAACGAAACCTCTGTCCAACAGACTGATGCGTGCCAAGGAAAAATAAGCGTCCATGCTGCAACCGTAGGAACCGTAACCGTAGAGCACCAAAGGATTCTGGCCATTTTTCACCATTCCTTTTTTGTAAACCAATGAAATCGGCACCAAAGTCCCATCATGCGAAGGTGCAAACTGGCGCTCGGTGACATAATCATCGGCATTGTAGCCGCCCACGATTTCCTGCTGTTTCAAGAGCGTTTTCTCCTTGCTGATCATGTCAAATTCGTAAACGGAACTTGGCGTGGTCATGGAAGTGTAGCCGAAGCGGAGTTTATCGCTGTCAAATTCCGGATTTGAACTGAGGCCGGCTTCGTAGGTCGGTTCGCCGAAATCAATATAGTAGTCGCAACTGCCGTCCCAGGCCTTTATCCTGATTTTGATGAGTCCCGCCTCGCGTTCCTCAATGACAAGGAACTTGCTGAAAATGACGAAGTTTTCAATCAATACATTGGTTCGTGGAGCGATGACTTCTTCCCAGTTTTCCATGCCTGTATTATTAATAGGTGTCTTCATGATTTTGAAGTTTTGCGCACCGTCGGCATTGGTCAGGATGAAGAAATGATTATCGTAGTGGCCGATGGAATACAGCATGTCGGGCTGGCGTTCCTGGAATATGCGGAATGTGCCGTTGGGGTTGTCGCTTTCCAAAATCCTGCTTTCCGCCGAAAGCGTCGATTCCGATTCAATGACGAGATATTGCTTTGATTTCGTTTTCCCTATGCTCACATAATAGGCTTCGTCGGTTTCGTGGAACACTTCCACATCTTCCTGATGTGACGTGCCTAACTTGTGACGGAAAATCTTGCATGGACGCAAGGCCTCGTCTTTCACGCCGTAGAAAAGCGTCTGGTTGTCGCTGGCCCAGACCACATTGCCAGAAGTGTTCGGAATGGTCTCTTCGTATGTCTCGCCGGTTTCAAGGTTTTTGACGTAGATGGTGTAAATCCTTCTGCTCACGGTATCGACGCTGTAGGCAATCAGTTTGTCGTCTTCGCTGAGGCTGATTTCACCTATCTCAAAGAAAGCGAAGCCTTTGGCAAGTTCGTTGCAGTCGAGCATGATTTCTTCGGGATTGTCCAACGAATGTTTCTTGCGGCAGAAAATCGGATATTCCTTGCCTTCTTCGTATCGCGTGTAATGATAATAATCCCTGATTTTCACCGGCACGGAATTGTCGTCTTGCTTGATGCGTCCGATGATTTCGTCAAAAAGCTGTTTCTGAAGCGGTTCGGTATGTTTCAGACACTCTTCGACATATTTGTTTTCGGCTTCAAGATATTCGATGACTTCGGGATTTTCCCTTTCGTTGAGCCAATAGTAATTGTCGATTCTGGTATGGCCGTGAATGGTCAGCTCGTGCGGTATTTTCTTTGCTTTTGGAGGTGTTGTCATGGCGGTTTTGAAAAAAGAACAGGCAGCCTGAGCTGCCTGTCAGATGATTGAATAATATGAGGTGTCAGAATGAAAGCGTCAAACCTATTGTCGGTAATATAGGCAGTTGGTTGACTACTTCACCTGATATGGCGTTGACATAGAATACGTTATCTCTGTTGTAGATGTTGGTGACGCTTAAATCGGCTTCCAAAATGGTATGTTCGCTGAAATAGAATTTGCGTTTGGCATCGATGTCAAAACGGTGGTAGGCTGGCAGACGGCCTTTGTTGAGTTCGCCATAAACGATGCCGATTTCGCCGTTGGTGGTTGTGTAGTCGAAGTTAATGCCATCCAGGAAAGAGTAGTGCTCATAGTAGCCTTGAATCTGGGTGAACGGGAAACCCGAACCGAAATTCCAGCGTCCGCTGAATTCCCATTGACGCTTGTCGCCAGCCGTGTAGGTCAATATGACGTTTATGTTGTGACGGCGGTCGAAGTGAGGCTGATAGGTGGCGATTTCAACTTTGTCGGTTACGACTTTTTCGTAGTCTCTGTTGACGAAACCGAGGGCGTAGACAGCCCACAAATACCAGTTTTTGTTTTCATATTTCAAGGAAAGGTCGAAACCGTAGGCTTTTCCTTTTTCAATCAAGAAGTCTTTCGTCAACAATTCAAAAACATGGGGGGCGGTTGAAGCAAATTGAGGGTCGGAATGAGAAACTGAGGTTTCGTCGTAAAGTTTGTTGCGGTTGATGTTAGTGATTTGGTTGAAGTCTTTCAGATAGCCTTCGAGGTTCATGGTGAGGTTGTTGGTGAGGTCGAATTCAGCACCGAGAACAACATGATTGGCTTTCTGAAGGTAGGATTTGATGGTTTCGCCGTTGTAGGTCTTGGGCAGGTTGTCGATGCCTGAAAGGAAGCCATAGAAAAGGTTCACGACATCGCGGTCACTCGTGGCGGCGACAAAGTTTTGCGAATACATGCCGGCGGCTGCCTTGATGCGCAGCCTGTCGGTGGCGTTGTATTTGAGGGCAAGACGCGGTTCTGGCGACATGCCGCCTTTGTTTACCGAAGCGTACCACTGCAAACGGAAACTTGGTTCAAGTATCAGCTTGCCAAGCGTGGCCTTGTATTTGAAGTATGCACCGATTTCAGTCGAATTGTCTTTATCGTGAATCTTGATGTTGCCGTAGTTGCTGTAGGTCGTGTATTCCGTAGTGTGCCCCAACACTTCAATACCGTATTTCAAGGTGTTTTTACCAAGGAAATAGCTGAAATCGAAGCCCATGTTGAAACCGTTGATGCTGCTGTTGCGCGGCTTATTATCAGTTTCTTCCATCGAGGATTCATAGCTGGAATAGGCGAGGTTACCTTCCACCATGACGGGAGATTTTCCAGGAATGATGAGGAAATTGGAACCAGCTCCGTAGGAATTCCACTTGAAATCGGAAAGCGACTTGTAATTGTTCACTTGGTCGTTGAAGGAGAAGCCAAAGAGATTGATTTTGCTACCGTTAGGAGCATTGAGAGAGAATTTTCCGTAAATGTCCTGATAGTTGAAGGGCAGTCCGTCTTCGTTGGCGTATTTGTAAAGGCTCTTGCTGGTTTGTTCCAAATAGGAGTTTTTCGCTGAAATGACAAAGGTCGCGGCTGCCGATTCTGGAGTTTTAGCCTTTACGATAGGACCTTCCAGCATGACTTTTGCGCCGAAACAGCTTGCTCCGACTTTTCCCGATATGCGGTTCTTGTTGCCGTCGCGGGTCGAAATGTCCATTACTGAAGAAATCCTGCCGCCGTATTCGGCGCCGAAACCGCCCGTGTAGACGTCGGCATTACGGATAATGTCGGTGTCGAAAACGGAGAACAGGCCAATGGAGTGGAAAGGATTGTAGACCACCATGCCGTCCAAAATGACTTTGTTCTGGATGGGAGAACCGCCACGAATGTAAAGCTGGCCGCCTTGGTCGCCGGTGAAAATAACGCCTGGCACAACTTGCAGATATTGAGCCAAATCGGCTTGACCGCCAACGCTTGGTATCTTGCTGATGGCTTTAGGCGTAACGGTAATGACAGAAGTCTTGGTCTCGGTGCGGGCTTCAATCTTGTCAGCCGTAATAGTCACTGATTCAAGCAACTGGCTGGTTTCTTTGAGGTAATATTTCCGGTTGACGACTTGGTTTTTCGCCAAAGTGAAATTTTCGCTGATGGTGTCGTAACCGACAGTTGTAATCATCAGAGTGTATTTTCCGTCGGGAATGCGCGTGATGTTGAAATAGCCGTTTTCGCTTGTCGTGCTGCCAATGGTAGTGCCTTGCAGATAGACGTTGCAGAACATGACAGGCTCGCCAGTCGATTTTTCATAAACGAAACCTTTGATGCTGTTGTCTTGGGCGAAAATTGCGGAAATTGAGAATAAGAATAGAATTGCCGTTATTGCGATTCTCGATAAATTTCTGTGTAGCATTTCTTTATAGTCTTGATAATAAATAAGTTGCAAATACCAATAAGGGCAGATACATTCTGCCATTTTAAGGAAATGCAAAGTAAAGAAAAATAACCGAAACTTGGACTATAAAACTGGACGAATTGTGTAGAAATCTCTTGGAAAGAAGTTGTGCCGTTAAGTGTTATGGAAGCGCAAAGAATAGAATCATCATGCCTGGAAGATTATTCAGAATATGTACGGCAATTGAAGTGAAAATGGTGTAGCGTACTCTGATGTAGCCTGCGAACATTCCGAATGCTACCTTGTTCAGCAAATAGATTAGCACATATATTGCTACTGCAAAAGATGCGATTTGTCCCGCATAATTGGAAATGTGCAAAAAACCGAAAAGGAATGCGAAAACATAGAAAACCACGCCAAACCGAACTTTTTGCAAAGGTTTTGTTAGGAGATAACCTAAAATGAAACCTGCTGCTATTGAAACAGATAGCCTAAGCCATAGGTGCTGACCTGAATAAGTTTGGCCGGCAAATATTGGCAGATATTTGGAAATAAACCAGCAAATTACTGAAAACGAAATCATGAAAATGAATCTGCTTCTTTTCAGAGGTAATCGGAAAGCAAGTTCTTCTAATGCAGGCGCAATAAATGCGTTGAACCAGAATGGAAGTCCCAATTCTTTCAGATTGCTAAGTGAGTTCTCAGGCGCGATTCCTGCCAAAGTAAACGGAACCATGACCATGATGGCAATCCCTTGCATGAGTATGTAAAACAGAATGAGGCTCTTAATCGAAGCCGAATCCTCTTTTGCGATGCACTCGGTCGGGTGCTTGAAATAGGCGAATAGTTTTTTCATTGGGAGATTTTTTGATGGTGATGGCTATTTTATGAAACCTTTCTCGCGTAGATTTTTTATGTGTTTTGCAATGCCGCTTCGGGCTTTGCCTAAACGGGCAGATATTTCATCGTAAGTCAATGAAGGATTTTCGTCAAGCAATTTCAGGATTTCTTGTGCGGTTGATGACAGTCCGCTCCTGTCTGAAGAAAGTCCACTTTTAGAGTCAGATAGTCCACCTTCATCCGCTTTTAGTCCACTTTGTAGTCCACTTTCAGGGTTGGATAGTCCACCTTCGTCCGCTTTTAGTCCACCATGTTCTGCAGCTAACAAATTGCCTGCTTCTTGGAGAGCCTGTATGCTGAACGGCAAACTGGAAGTGGTTCTGGCCGGATTTTGCATTATTGCGTATTCAGGTGAACATTTTACATATTTTGTCCAAACAGCCATTAATTCGGGGATGCCGGAACCAGCGCGTTCTCCTATGCCGATAAGGCTGAACATCTTCATTATGGTCTCGTTTCGCGGATCAGACACTCCGCCTTGCAAAGCGACTTTCAAACCAACACGTATGTCACCTGGATTGGAGAACGATAGGGTGTTTTCTGATTTCACTATCACGATGCCTTGGCGTCCATAATGGTCAGCATGAGCCAGAGAATTCAGTAACACTTCCCTTACCGCAAGATGAAGTTTTGTTTCGTCCACCCTGTCTTTTCCGCTGAAGGTAAACGGAACGGGAAGGTCGGATGTGACGCGAGGAAAAACGCGGAAGAAGAAATCATAGAGATTGCCGCTCCAATCACCAGAAGATGATACTATGCGATGTATCCAGCGGGTAGTAGTGCCTGATTTTTCTTGATAATCAAGAAAATAATGAGGAAATTCGCGCACAATGTCGTATTCTCTGCCAAACATCAGTAACCCAGCTGCAGTAGGGTGGAACCTCATGTCATCGCTGCAAATGGTCATTGCTCCAATGTGACGCAGAAACTGTTCGTCATCGTCATTGTTCCAGACGTGTGCTGGGTGAAATTGACGGAATCTGTTCCTGTATCTGCTAATAGTGTCCGTGTCAAAAACATCCATTTCCATATCTTTCAGCACTCGGAAGTCAATGCTTGTATCCGATGCGTCACGGTAAAATGCGGCAACTTGATCGGCTGTACACAAATAATCACCTTCGAAGTCTCGCTTGTATGTCCCTTTCATCGGGTCTGTTCCCACATAAACAGGCCTGTTGCGACGGTCTGCTCTTGGCACTTCGATGGTCAGCACCTTCTTGCCGTCAATCTCTTGGATCTTTACCATACGGTTGGTGAGAATGTTGACATTCACTTTTTGCCTGTTGTTCACCATGTTCCAAAAGTCCGTCTCTATTTTGTGCGCATCTTCTACACCTGAAACCACAAGTGTATGGTTGGGCTTTTCATCAACACCAAGAAGAATGATGCCGCCGTCAGTATTGGCAAATGAGGAGTAGGTTTCCCAAATGCTGTTCGGAAGACCGTTTTTCGCTTTCTTTGCTTCTATTCTGTTGTTCTCCTCGTATTCACTAAGGTTGCTTATGTTGAGCATTTCTAATAGGTTATAGTATATGATTACTTAGTTGTGCAAACATACAAAAATAGATGGTCGATACCCTCAGCCATGTACCTAAATCTTTTTTTCTCTCGTCATTGACATGCAAAAGATGGCAGAAATGCGTTCATGTGAGATTAGATACATGTGTGTTGAGACGTTGTGCAACGTCTCAACACATCCGATTGTCAATATCTTTCCACTGAAACATCCGAAACGCCACATTCCAGATTGATGACAATCTGCTGCTCGGTCTGTCCGAAATTGTCGGTTTGGTAGACACCTTTTTCTATTTTTTGGAATCCAGCGAAATCCTTGCCCGTGATGGCGGAATCAAGCGTGATCTTGCAACCTACATTGGACGGAACCTCGATGTCGATGTCCGAAACGCCCGATTCGATGTTCATGGTGGTGTGGCTGCCTTTATCGCCGAGGCGGATGTCCATGTCGCACACGCCACTCTCGATGTTGATGCTTTCAACCTTGTAGGGCATGAAGTCGAAATCGCAGTCAGCGGCTCCCGTGTTGATGGTGAAATCCCAGGTTGGGAAGTCGCTCAGAGCGACATAAAGTTTGTTTTCGGTTCTGCCGTTGATGTTTTTCGTCTTGCCTTTTCCCGTGAGGAACACATTGGCTTCTTCGTCGAGTTTCTCCACGCGGAAATCGTATTTTGCGAAATTGCTTTCCGAATTCACCTTGATTAGTTCAGCCGACGGATTCCCGATTTCGAGTTCGCCTGTACCGAAATCAATGTTCAATGTGGCTTTCGTGAAGGCTTCGTATGGTTCCGAGAACTGCTGTGAATAAGGACCTTCGTCAAATTCGTCATCGCTGTCGTTGTCGTAATCATCATCGTCGTCCCAATCCCAGTTTGAGCTGCTGAACCAATTGCCCCAGTTGTTCCTCTCGGGATGGTTTTTGGCTTCATTCTGGTAAAGAAGAACGCCAGCGCCAAGGGTGACAAGCAGCAAAATGGCTTTTAAAAGATCCTTGACCGGAAGAATGGCGATGCCTAAAAAGATGAGCAGCAAAGGCCAAAGGCGCAATGCGATTTGCCAGCTGAACGATATGGTGCCCAATGAGGCTAACAAAGCCACCACACCGATGAAAAGAATGAGGATGCCTAAGAATAAGTTTCTGCTTTTCATTGTTTTGTCTTATTTGAAAGTGGAACGATAAGGAGCAAACCTAAGGCGATTAAAAGCACAGGCCAATAGGTTTCCCAGTTGAATTGCGGAAAGAGGTTGCCCAAGAGAAAAAGCAATCCTAAGACGATGAGCGTAAGGCCGGCAATGAGGCTTCCTTTGCTGCTTTTAGGTGTTTCGGCTGCTTGGTTTGCAAACTGTTGCGGTTGGTCGTCGCGGTTGGCGGGCATGGCAATCCATAATATGCAGTAGATGAGCAGCCCGGTGCCGCCGCAAAGAAGAATGACGACAAACAGCACTCTGACTAAGGCTGCGTCGATGCCGAAATAATCGGCCAAACCCGAACAAACGCCGCCAAGGACTTTGTTGCGGGTGTTCCTTTGAAGTTTCTTGTAGTTCTCCATTTGGTATTTGAAATTTAAAGATTTATGATTTAATGATTTGAGGTTTTCGGTTTTCAGTTGACCGATAACCGATAACTGAAAACTGATAACCGATAACCATTAACATTATACGCACGAGTGTTCAATTTGTTACAATGATGCCGCAAATATCGCAAACTTTTTCGGAGCTTTTGCAAATTATTTAGGGTTGTAACCTTGCAAGTTAGGAGAAAACCGTATTTTTGGAAGTCATAATCTTTTGCAATGAGACGTTTGCTTTTTATCATCATATCCGCTTTGTTTCCGTTGATGGCTTTTGCTCAAAATGGAAATGTTGATGCTGATTACCAATTGAATGAATCCGCTTTTGAAGCA
Organism: Candidatus Limimorpha equi; assembly: GCA_018065885.1. Classification (GTDB taxonomy): domain Bacteria; phylum Bacteroidota; class Bacteroidia; order Bacteroidales; family F082; genus Limimorpha; species Limimorpha equi. The sequence continues at coordinate 4,162 of JAGHSL010000091.1, read as the reverse complement.
GCGTATAAGGCTTTTCCGCAGATTCCGAAGGGTCTGTTGGAAGCGGTCTCGTTCACCAATACGCATTGCCATCATCTGACTGATGCCGACTACACTTTCGATGATTCGACGGCCATGCCGCGCGCATACGGCTTGATGGGCTTGGTGAAAAATGGCAAAAACTATTTCAGGGAGAATCTTTTTACGGTGTCGCAACTTTCTGGAATCGAGGTCGGTGAGATGTTGGAAAGTCCAAGTGCAAATGTCATGGCGTATGCTTCGGCTTTTGCAAAAATCTATGATGGCAAAGGAATGAAATCATGCCTTTTGGCCGTTTCCGAACTCTCGGAATTGCCGATGGGGGAGGAAAAGGATGTTTTCCCGATGAATGTGATGCTCTATTCCGTCTGCTCGTTTCTGAATGATGAAGTATTGGCGGAACGATTTGATTTTCAGAAATATGACATTGATTTAAAATCCGTCTTCGGCGATGATTTGCCGTTTTTGTCGGCCAAAGGTCTCAGGGTTTCGGGTGAATCGGATTACCCGAATGCCATTTGGAATCCGGCGCCGGAGTGCAATTTTGGCGAGCGGACGAATCCCGTCAGTGGTGTCGTGATTCATTATACCGAAGGTTCTTACGCCGGTTGCATCAGTTGGTTCAAGAATTGCGATGCGCAGGTCTCGGCGCATTATGTCATCCGTTCTTCCGATGGTCAGGTGACGCAAATGGTGCGCGAGGCCGACAAGGCTTGGCACGCCCGCAGCGCCAATGCCTATACCATTGGCATTGAGCATGAAGCGTACGGCGACATCGTCAGTTATTTCACCGATGCCATGTACAAATCTTCGGCTGATTTGGTGCGCGACATCTGCTCGCGTTATGAGACGATTGATGGTCATCACACTTTTTACCGCGACACACTCGACAGCGGCATCCGTCTGAATGAAGGCTTGCATAGTCTGGGCGGCGAGTCGGCTTGCACAAAAATCCGTGGCCATCAGCATTATCCCGACCAGTCGCACACCGACCCAGGCCCGTATTGGGATTGGAACTATTACTACAAACTTATCAATCAAGGCACTGCGGCAACGGTTTTGGAAGGCGAACAGGGCGAGTTGAACCACAAAAACTATGGCGACGATGAACGCAAATTGTGGGTGATTCGCGGTCCTGAAGGCTCAAGGATTCAAATTGATTTCAAATCGTTCCGTCTTGAAACCGATTACGATTTCCTTTGGATTTATGATGGCGAAGATGAATATGCGCCGAAAATCGGGCGATGGAACACGAAATTGCCGGGCAGTGTTGTTGCTTCGGGCAATGTGATGTGCATCGAGTTCCGCTCCGATTGTGCCACAAATGCAGCAGGTTGGGAAGCGAAATGGGAGGCAAAATTCCCCGAACCGCCCGAGCCGGAACCAGCTTTCGGCGTGTATCCGAATCCCGCCAATGATTTCATCCGCATCCATGTTGACGGGCAAGGCTTTTATGATGCTTCTCTTTATGATGTGTGTGGCCGCGAAGTCGTGCCGAATGTGCGTTTTGTGAAAGAGACGGCAATCGACCTCAGTTCGTTGCGCCAAGGCGTGTATTTCCTCTATTACGGCAAAGCTTTTGAAAATAAGCAAGTGGTTAAGATTGTGAAAGTTAAGTAAAATAAGAGAATCTATTTTGAATAATTCGTTTTTCGTATCAAAAGATTTTGTATCTTTGTGCCAAATGAATTTTTGAATTAAAAGATACACATTAACAAATGGAGAAATTATTGTTACTAGGCGATGAAGCCATTGCTCAAGGCTTTATCGATGCAGGCGGCAGCGCGATAAACAGCTATCCAGGCACGCCTTCAACCCAGATTACAGATTACGTCAGAAACTCAAAGGAAGCCAAGGAACTTGGCATTAAGGCCAATTGGTGCGCCAACGAAAAGACGGCTCTCGAAGCCTCTATCGGTGTGGCTTACGCCGGCAAACGTGCCATGACTTGCATGAAGCACGTCGGTCTGAACGTGTGCGGCGACCCATTCATGAACTCGGCCATCATCGGCACGAAGGGCTTGCTCGTCGTTGTCGCCGACGACCCGAGCATGTTCTCGTCACAAGACGAACAGGACAGCCGTTACTATGGTCACTGGGCTATGATTCCAATGCTGGAACCATCAAACCAGCAGGAAGCCTACGACATGGTTCACTTCGGCTACGAACTGAGTGAAACCCTCGGCACACCGGTGCTTTACCGCATTCCTACCCGTTTGGCCCACAGCCGTTCAGGTATCGTGCGCAAGCCGGTCCGCAAGCAGAACGAAATCAGCGAACCAGCTGATGCCAAGTCGTTTGTGCTGCTCCCAGCCAATGCAAAACGCCTTTACAGAACCTTGATCGACAAGCAGCCGAATTTCATGAAGGCTTCTGAAGAATCAGGCTACAACAAGTATTTTGAAGGCGAAAACAAGAAATTGGGTATCATTACAACGGGTATCGCTTACAACTATTTGATGGAAAACTTCGCCGATGGCAAGTGCCTTTATCCGGTTGTGAAGGTCACGCAATATCCTTTGCCATACAATATGATTAACAAGCTGTATGACGAATGTGACGAAATCCTCGTCCTCGAAGACGGTCAGCCGTTCGTTGAAGAACAGGTGAAGGGTTTCCTCGGCAAAGGCAAGAAAGTCATGGGTCGTTTGGACGAAACCATCCGCCGCGATGGCGAACTGAATGCCGAAAAGGTGGCTAAGGCTCTCGGCATGAAGGCCGCTGGCGAATACACGGTTCCTGAAGTCGTCGTCAATCGTCCTCCGGCGTTGTGCCAGGGTTGCCCTCACGTCGACAGCTACACGGCTTTGAACGCTGTCATGGCTAACCACAAGGGCGGCAAGGTGTTCGGCGATATCGGCTGCTACACTTTGGGCTTCAACATGGGTGCTATCCAGACCACCGTTTGCATGGGTGCTTCAATTACCATGGCTAAGGGTGCTTCGGAAGTCGGTATCTTCCCAGCAGTTGCAGTTATCGGTGACGGTACTTTCGGTCACAGCGGCATGACAGGCCTGCTCGACTGCGTCAACGAAAAGGCTAACGTCGTCGTCATGATTCTCGATAACGACATTACGGCTATGACAGGCGGTCAGCCTTCATCGGCCAACAACAAGTTGCGCCAGATTTGCGAAGGCTTGGGCGTTGCTCCTGAACATATCCGCGACATCAATCCGCTGCCAAAATTCCATGAAGAGAACGTGAAGATCATCGAAGAAGAAGTCAACTACAATGGCGTTTCGGTCATCATTCCTCACCGCACTTGCTTGGTGGAACTCAAAAAGCATCTGAAGAAATAATCATGTGCTTGCTGAGAAGCGAATCTTTAAATATTTAAATCTTAAATCTTTAAATCATTGAATATGAAAAAAGACATTATATTGTGTGGCGTTGGTGGCGATGGTATCGTTTCTGTCGCAAAGATTATTTCCGATGCAGCATTGAATATGGGCATGAACCTGAAACAGTCAGAAATTCACGGCATGTCACAGCGTGGCGGTTCGGTGTTCTCTCATCTGAGACTCTCCGACAATGAGATTTTCGCCGATGTCATTCCTGAAGGTCAGGCCGACATCATCCTGTCGAGCGAACCGATGGAATCACTCCGTTATCTGCCTTGGCTGAATAAGGAAGGTTGGATCATCACCAACTCCGACCCATTCGTCAACATCAAGAATTATCCTGAAATGGAGAAGATTGAAGCCGAACTGAAGAAGTTCCCTCATGTGGTCTCCTTCAATGCCAACGAAATCGCCAAGCAGATTAAGGCCCGTTCAAACATGGTGCTTTTGGGCGCTACCGTTCCTTACCTCGGCATCGAACTGAGCAAGGTTGAAGAAGCCATTGCCCATATCTTCGGCAAGAAAGGTCAGGAAGTCGTCGATGTGAACATTCAGGCTGTCCGTGCCGGTTATGCACAGGCAACGGATAAGAAGTAAATGTTTTGGGATTGCCTACGGCAAGAAATCTATAAAAATCAAGTCAAAAAATCTATCAAAAATCTTTGGTTTCGAGTTAGATAGGATTGTATATAGGATAGTAAACATGGATTTTTGAATGATTTTAAATACGGATTTTGAAAGATTTAACTTGCGTTGAATGCAAAGCATTTCTTCGGCGTAGCCAATTCAAATTGTTCAAGACA
>JAGHSL010000157.1 GCA_018065885.1 Candidatus Limimorpha equi | reverse complement strand
GAACAAGGCGGACCGATCACCGTCACCGACAGACGTATCATCCGATACTTTATGACCATTCCAGAAGCTTGCAGCCTTGTGTTGGAAGCCGGTTCCATTGGTGAAGACGACGATATTTTCGTTTTCGACATGGGCAAACCTGTCAAGATTTGGGATTTGGCCGACAAGATGCGCAAGCTGGCCCACAAGCCAAACATCGAAATCAAGGAAACAGGTTTACGACCAGGCGAAAAACTCTATGAAGAATTGCTTGCAACGAAGGAAAACACCATCCCGACGGAAAACAAGAAAATCATGCGTGCCAAAGTCCGCGAATACGAGGAAAAGGATGTCGACAACATGATTGGCGTTTTGCACGAGCAACTGGTCACCTCCGACCCATTCAAGATTGTGGCGCAAATGAAAGTCATTGTGCCTGAATTTATTAGCAACAACAGTGTTTTTGAAAAATTAGACAAACATGAATAACTACTGCATTATTATGGCTGGCGGCATCGGAAGCCGTTTTTGGCCTTTGAGCAAAGATAATTATCCAAAACAGTTTCTTGATATTTTAGGCACGGGAAAGAGTTTTATCCGTAGCACTTACGAGCGTTTCAGCCCATTGATTCCCGATGAAAACTTTCTCGTGGTCACGAATGCGGCTTACAAGAACCTTGTTTTGGAACACCTTCCCGAACTGAAGCCCGACCAAGTGCTTTGCGAACCCGCACGCCGCAACACGGCACCTTGCATCGCTTACGCTTGCTATCGCATCCAAAGCCGTTGCAAAGATGCTAACATTGTAGTGACTCCCGCTGACCATCTGGTAACAAACGAAACTGAATTTCAACGCATTATCAGTTTAGGTTTTGATTTCTTGAAAAAGCAGGACAATGCCTTGATGACCATCGGCATCAAGCCGAGCCGCCCTGAAACGGGTTACGGCTACATTCAGGTTCCGAAGCAAAATGAATTGCCTGAAGTTGTGAAAGTGGAAATGTTCAAGGAAAAACCGAACTACGAAACGGCACTGAAATTCGTCGCCGAAGGCAATTATTTCTGGAATTCCGGCATCTTCTTGTGGACTCTCGACGGCATCATGAATGCTTTCAAGACCAATCTGCCTGACATGGTAACGCTTTTCGACGAAGGCAAAGACAAGTTTGGCACCGCCGAAGAACAATCTTTCATCAACCAGCGCTTCCTTGACTGCCAGAACATCAGCATCGACTACGGCATCATGGAGAAATCACCCGACACCTACACCATTCCCGCTGATTTCGGTTGGAGCGACATCGGCACTTGGGGTTCGCTGTTCACACACGCTCAAAAAGATGCCGACAACAACGCCTTGCGCGGCAAAGTGGTGTCTGTCGATAACAAGAACACAATCATCAATATAGAAGATGGCACCGAAGCCGTTGTGGAAGGCTTGGATGACTATCTCGTGGCCTATCGTGACCATTCGCTTTTGGTGTGCCGCCTGCACGATGAGCAGCAAATCAAGGTTTGGATTGAAGGACTGAAGTAAGAC
>JAGHSL010000426.1 GCA_018065885.1 Candidatus Limimorpha equi | reverse complement strand
CCATTGGGCAAACATGTTCTTCAACGACTTCTTCAACAACTACTTCTGTTGAGTCGATGGCTTCTTCTGTTGCTTCCTGTTTAGGAGCGTTGTTGCATGCAACCATGAACAGGCATGCAAGACCCATTGATAAGAATAACTTCTTCATTTTTTTGTTTGTTTTGAGTGTTATTTAAATAGTTTGTGTTCAAAACTTTGAGTGCGCAAAAATATAAAAAAAATGAATAGCAAAAGAAAAAGTTTTATTTTTGTGATATTTTTCTAAAATTGTATCGTTTTTATGGCATTTTTAAGCGTTTCAGAGATGAAAAAACACCGTTTATTTGTTTTCGGGCTGTTTTTAGCCTACCTGTTTCAACCTTCTTCCGCCTTCGGCGGCATCATTGATGTGCATGTTGATAACGACACCCGTTTCACAGGCCGTGGCAACCGGCATGAACTCCTTTGTCATTTGACCGTAACCGCCGATTCGGAAACGAATTTAAAGGCCTTGAGGCTCGATTTGTGCAAAACCGACTTGACGAACATCGAGAAAATGGAAATGTTCTCGACCGACACTTTGAACCGTTTCGATGAAAGGCATCCGAAAAACGCTTTATTAATAGGTGCAATCCTTCCAAAAAAACAAAACACCGACATCCTGCTGCGAGGTAAACTGCATGAGGGCAAAAATCATCTTTGGCTGACTTGCAACGTGTCGACAAAGGCGCAGGAAGGCAACGTGATTCGGGTTCAGCCCCAAATATTGTTGACTGATGACGGTGATTTTCAAATCATCAATGATGAGGCAAATCAAGGCCGCGAAATTCTCTTAGCACACACAACGCTTTATAAACCTGGCGATTATAATTCAAAAAACTACCGCATTCCGGCCATCATCACCGCAGTTGACGGTTCGTTGGTAGCCACCACCGACCGCCGCAAAAACAATCAGGGCGACTTGCCGGAAGACATTGATGTAGTGTGCAACGTCAGTCACGACGGCGGCCACACCTGGAGCGAGCCATACACGATTGCACAAGGCAAAGGTTTTGGCAAAGGCTTCGGCGACGCGGCTTTAGTGAAGACCGACAACCAAGGCGGATTGATGGCGGTTTTCGTCGGCGGTGCCGGACTTTGGGCTTCCACGCCAAGCAACCCGAACCGTTTTTACATGTCGTTGAGCAACGACAACGGCCTGAACTGGTCGGAGCCAAAAGACATCACGCATTTCATTCACGGCGATGACTGTGAAGATGCTGTTCGTCAAAAATGGCTGGGTGGGTTCTTTGCTTCGGGCAATGGCCTGCTGACCCGTTCGGGACGCATCATGTTTGTCGCCGCCATGCGCGAAAACGAGGCCTACGCCTTAAACAATTATCTTTTCTACTCCGACGACAAAGGCGCGACCTGGCACATTTCGGGCCGTGCTTCGGTGGGCGGCGACGAGGCCAAAGTGGTTGAACTTGCCGACGGCAGCATCCTGATGAGCATCCGCCACGGCGAAAAACGCTGGTACAACATCTCAAAAGATGGCGGCCTCACTTGGCAAGCCGAAGTCTCGGTATGGGACGACCTAAAGGCTCCAGCCTGCAACGGCGACATTATCCGCTATCAGTTTGAAATGCAAGGAAATGAAAACAGCTTGCTTTTGCAGTCGTTGCCTTACGGCGACAGCCGAAAAGATGTGCGCGTATATGTCAGTTACGACGAAGGGAAGACATGGCCTTGGAATTCGAGCCGCTGCATAGTGCCTTACTCTTCGGCCTATTCTTCGCTTTGCGTCTTAAAGGATGGCACCATCGGCCTTTATGTCGAGGAAGGCGATGCAAACAACTACGAAATGGTATTCTACAATTTCAGCTTGGAATGGCTGACTGGAAATAGAAATCAATGAGTTTAGGCAATAACAATTTGATTTGCGAGTTTATCGGGTGTTGAGACAATAAATACAAATAACAAATTCTATTATTATGAAAAACAAGTTATTAGCATTTCCCTTATTGGCTATAGGTCTGCTTTTATTGTTCACCCAATGTTGCCGCATGATTGCTCTTGTAGGCATCAGAACGCATTTTGAAAGGGATTTGAGCAAAGAGGAACAGCAAAAAGTGGTTTGGACTTCCGAAAACACCTCAAT
>JAGHSL010000354.1 GCA_018065885.1 Candidatus Limimorpha equi | reverse complement strand
CAAGAAGATTTTTTTGCAAAAAGCCGTATTTTTGCATAATTCTTTCTACATAAAACCGAAAAAGAGCAATCATGCAAAACTTCAATCTACATACCCATAGCATTTATTCCGACGGCAAATCCCAGCCTCGCGAAATCGTTGAAGAGGCTATCCGCCAGGGATTTAGTGCCATTGGTTTTTCTGAACACAGTCCTTTGCCTTTCGATAATACCTTTTCGGTGAAGGATTACGATATGCCGAAATATGTTGCTGAAATTGAGCAACTGAAAGAGGAATTCAAGGACAAAATTGAGGTTTATTGCGCTTTGGAGGCCGATTATGTTCCCAACACTTCGGAGACTTTTTCGGTGACACAGGAAAAGTATCATCTTGATTATCTGATTGGTGGCGTTCATCTCGTGGGTCAATCCGCCAATCCTGATGAGTTGTGGTTTATTGATGGCTCAAAATGGGAAATCTACGATGAAGGCTTGCAGAAGTTTTTCGATGGTGACATCCGCCGTGGCGTGCGCCGTTTCTTTGAGCAGTCGAATGAAATGATTGAGTATGAGCATTTTGATGTCATTGTTCATTTCGATAAAATCAAGATGCACAACCGCGACCGCTATTTCCATGAAGATGAAACATGGTACCGTAAACTGGCAATGGAAACTTTGGACTTGATTCGTGAAAAAGGTCTCGTGATGGAAATCAACACGCGCGGCATTTACAAGAAGCGTTACAATGGTTTTTATCCTTCGTCATGGCTGATGGAAGAGGCTTGCGCGATGGGCGTTCCTGCCATCATTTCCGCCGATGCGCATCATTTCCGCGAGATTTCACTGGAATTTGAATCTGCTGAAAATGCCTTACGGCAAGCGGGTTATCGCAGTGTAGTGAAATTCATGGATGGCCGATGGATTGAAGTTGGGATTTTGTGAAATAAATGCTTTGAATCTATCTGTTTTCGGGATTTTATTTAATTTTGCAGTAAAATAAGTTGGTTATGGCAGTTTTGACTATGTTTTATGGAATCATTATTTCCATGTATTATTACGACAATCGTCAGCATCATTTTCCTCATATCCACGTCAAGTGTCAAGATAAGGAGGCGGTGGTTAGAATACCTGATGGTGAAATAATAGAAGGCGAGCTTCCGTTAGGGAAAAACAAGCTTCTTCAAGCATGGTTGGAGATTCATAATGAAGAACTTATGGCCGACTGGGAATTAGCTTCAAACGGCACCAATGTATTCCAAATAGATCCATTAAAATAAAAATCGATGAATCCTCGTGTCAAATCAGTGAAGCCGGAAAGCAATTACACTTTGCTATTGGAGTTTTCTAATGGCGAAGTGAAGCGTTTTGATGTTTCACCCTACATCGGAAAAGGAGTTTTTGCGCCCCTTTCCGATGAATCGTTTTTTCGGCGGGTAAAGGTTTTTTTAGGAAGCATACAATGGCCAAATGGAGCAGACCTTTGCCCTGATACATTGTATTTGGATTCTTCAAGTATTTAGTTGCATATATTAAGCAATGCTTTTAAAGCAAAACGAGAGATGCAAATTGCACCTCTCGTTTTTGTTTCCAAAATATTGATTGTGAATTATTTCGTCAGGAAATTCATTACATTGCTTTCGATGCGTTTGGCGAGGTCTTCCGAGTCGGCGGCCTTTTCGAATTTGTGGCCGGTCACTTTTTCGTAGAGTTCGATGTAGCGGTCGGAAACGCTGTCGACGTATTCAGGTGTCATTTCAGGCACTTGCTGGCCTTCTTTGCCTTGGAAACCGTTGGCCATCAGCCATTCGCGTACAAATTCCTTTGAAAGCTGAATCTGCGGTTCGCCTTTTGCGAAGCGTTCTTCGTATTGGTCGGCGATGAAATAGCGTGATGAGTCTGGCGTGTGGATTTCGTCCATCAGATAGATTTGGTCGCCAATCTTGCCGAACTCATATTTTGTATCAACGAGGATAAGTCCTTGTTTGGCAGCGATTTCGGTTCCGCGCTGGAAAAGTTTGCGTGTGATGGCTTCTATCTGTGCGTAGTCGCTTTCGTTAATCAGTCCTTTGGCGATGATTTCTTCGCGTGATATGTCTTCGTCGTGACCTTCTTCGGCCTTTGTGGTAGGCGTGATGATAGGTTCGGCGAAACGCTGATGCTCGCGCATTCCGTCAGGAATCTGTACGCCGCAGATGGTGTGCTGACCGCTCTTGTAGGTGCGCCATGAACTGCCCGTGAGGTAGCCGCGTATAATCATTTCGATTGGGAAAGGCTTGCAGAGCTTGCCCACGGTGACCATCGGGTCGGGTGTGGCGAGTTTCCAGTTCGGCACAATGTCGGTGGTGGCATCAAGGAACATGGAGGCTATCTGGTTGAGTACCTGTCCCTTGAAAGGAATGCCTTTGGGCAAAATGACATCGAAAGCGGAGATACGGTCGGTGGCAACCATAACCATATATTCGTCGTTAATGAAATAACAGTCGCGGACTTTGCCGTGATAAACCTTGGTCTGGCCAGGGAAATTGTAATCTGTTCTTGTTAATGCTTTCATTTTGATATGTTTAGTGATTGTTGATGTTTTTCTAAGGTGCATCCCTATGAGATGCTGTTGGTAGGTCGTTGTAGTTTGCTTGTAGTTGAGCTTAACATTTCATGGATGTTTGTTCGATAAAGTGATTTAGGAGGAATATAAGATATTTCAAAGGATGTTGTTGATATTAATTTGCTTCTGGACACAGCATCCCGTAGGGATGTTCGTTCGGTAGTAGAATGGTATATGGGAATGTAAGGCATCCCATAGGGATGCGCCATCATATTATCATTCAACAGGTTGAAAAATATATTTTTTATCATATTCAATTCCAAATTTATCCAAGAAATCAATGTATTCTTCCGTAAATGTTTTCTTTTTATGATGTCCTTCTTGTGTTTCTATATAATTGCAAACGGTAGGAATTTGACTTTTGCTGTATGAAAATGCTCCGAATCCTTCTTGCCATGAAAATTTACCACGAACAAGCTGGTTGGCATTAATCCAAGCAGAAGAATCTCTTTTGACCTCTTGCAAGAGTTGGGATAACGATTCAGTGGGACGATAGCCAAATAGGATATGGATGTGGTCGCTGACACCACCAATGGCCAGAACTTTATGTCCATTGTTTTGAATAATGGAAATGATGTACTGATAAAGCCGATTTTTCCAACTTTTGTCTATCAGTGAAATCCTGTTTTTGACAGCGAAAACCACATGGATATGAATTTGTGTGTATGTGTTTGGCATTTTTTGTTCCTTATTTGTGCATCTTAAAGATGTTTATTTGCTTTCTTCTTCGCTTGTTGCGGCGTGGTGTCGTTTGTAGGCGTTCACAATGTCGGTGACCAATTTATGACGCACCACATCCTTTTCGTCGAGCATGATGAAATCGATGCCTTCAACGTCTTTCAGCACTTCCATGGCTTGCGGTAGGCCTGATGGCGTTTTTGGAGGCAAGTCGATTTGGGTGATGTCGCCGGTGACAATGAATTTGGCAGAGCGTCCCATGCGGGTGAGGAACATTTTCAACTGGCTGCGCGTAGCATTCTGTGCTTCGTCGAGGATGACAAAGGCATGGTCCAAAGTGCGGCCGCGCATGAAGGCCAAAGGCGCAATTTCGATGGTGTGGTCTTCGAGATAGCCTTCCAGTTTTGCCGATGGAATCATGTCGCGCAAGGCATCGTAAAGTGGTTGCAGATAGGGGTCGAGCTTGTCTTTTAAATCGCCGGGAAGGAAACCGAGATGTTCATCGGCTTCGACGGCTGGGCGCGTCAAGATGATGCGTTTCACTTGACGGGCTTTCAAGGCGCGCACGGCCAAGGCAACGGCAGTGTAAGTCTTTCCCGTTCCGGCGGGACCGATGGCAAATATCAGGTCTTTCTTTTCCGATGACTGCACCATGCGCTTCTGGTTGGCGGTGATGGCTTTGATAGGCGTTCCGCCACGGCCAAAGACCAAGACATCGCTATCGAAAAGCTGGCGTTGGATTTCCGTATCGCTGTTTGCAAGCATCACTTTTTCAACGTCTTGATCGCCAATCTTTCCGTTTCTTTCGAGTTGCAACACCAACATTCCGTAGCGGCTGATGAAATAATCAATCTCGTCTTCCTCGCCCATCACCTTCATGAAATCGCCGCGTGCAATGATTTTCAGCTTCGGGAAAAGCTCTTTCACTTTATTCAAATACTTGTCGTTAGGGCCGTAAAGCTCTTTTGGATCCACATTTTCTATCTGTAATATCTGTTCTGCCATAGTAAATCGTAGAGTAGCAGCTTGTTTGAGCGAAGCTGGTTTTGCGCCACAAAAATAGTAAATTTGATTTGATAAGTAACCATTCTGAAGAAATCTATGAAAAACTGGTTTTCAGTTTTCAGTTATCGGTTTTCAGTTCTCAGATAGTTACAATATTTTACCATTCACCCATCACCATTCACTCATCACCAAATAGCTCGTCATCCATCCCAATTCTCTGGTATAAACCGAATAAATATGGCTTTTGCACTGTTTTTCATCCCTGTTTTCGTCACTTTCGTCCCAAAAACTGTTTTTTTGTCCCTGCTTCAAACTGTCAATCACTATGTTTGTTATGAGTGAAATCCAAGTCCTAATTTTGCGGCAAAATCAACCAAAAGGAAAATGAAGAATATGATTTGCACATTCGGCGATTCCATTATGAAAGGTGTGGTTTCGTCTCAAAAAGATGTT
>JAGHSL010000344.1 GCA_018065885.1 Candidatus Limimorpha equi | reverse complement strand
TGAACAACTCGCTGACCAAAGCCGCTTACAGCACCGCTTTCGAGGCTTTCGACGAAGACAAGAACGTGAAGATTCTGAACCCATTGAGCAGCGACCTCAACGTGTTGCGCCAAACCCTGATGTGGGGCGGCCTCGAATCTATCGCCTTCAACCAGAACCGCAAGATGAACGACATGAAATTCTTCGAGTTCGGTAATGTCTATTTCTTTGATTCTAAGGCAGTTCAGGATATACAGCATACGCTTACACCTTACAGCGAGCACTATTGCCTCGACCTTTTCCTCACGGGCAACAAGCAGGAGGAACTATGGAGCAATCAGGCTAAGGCCGTCGATTTCTTCGACTTGAAGCAATATGTGATGAGCGTCCTTCAACACATGAAGTTTGACATAAACGCTATCGAAGCCAAGGAAGGTGCGTTGCCTCATTTCGATTATTCAACCATTTATATGATTGACGGTCAGGAAATTGTCACCTTCGGAAAACTCAGCAAGAAGACCTTGAAACAGTTCGATGTGAAGAAAGATGTGTTCTACGCCACCTTCAACTGGACGCTGATGCTGCAAAGCATCGCCAAAGCTGCTGAAATCCAGTTCGTTGCATTGCCGAAATTCCCATCGGTCCGCCGCGACTTGGCCATGATTTTCGACAAGAACGTCAATTTCGACGAAGTGAAGAAAGTCGCCATGAAAGCCGAAAACAAGATTCTGCAAAGCATGAGCCTCTTCGACGTCTATGAAGGCGAGAAGATTCCTGCAGGCAAGAAGCAATATGCCATGAGTTTTGTGCTGATGTCAACCACCACCACTTTGACCGACAAGGTGATAGAAAAGACCATGAGCAAGATTCAGGGCGCGCTTGAGCAGCAGCTGAATGCAGTGCTGAGATGATTTTAGAATTTAAAGATTTAAGATTCAAAGATTTAAGGAATAAAAGTGGCTTGTCCGAAATGCTGCATTTCCATTGCCTTGAAGTCAAAGTCAATAGAAAAATAGGTAAAAGATCATGGCACTGCACATAAACATAGAGGATCTTCTCAGTGGTAAGGCTGTTGAGAGCAACCGGCTTGATTACAAGGAGGGCTGGAATCCCGATGCCATCTACCGTACTATTTGTGCTTTTGCCAATGATTTCGAAGATATGGGTGGCGGCTATATTATAGTTGGGGTGAAGGAAGAAAACGGACATGCTGTGCGCCCTGTCATCGGCATTGATTCCCAAAAGATAGAACTGATAGAAAAGGAAATGGTTGGCTTAAACAACCTCATTCAGCCATACTATCAGCCACGTCTTTTCATTGAGGAAGCCGATGCCAAGACTATCCTTATCATCAAAGTGACGGCTGGCGAAAGGCGTCCGTACAAAGTGCCTGATTGTGTAACTGCCAAACAGAAAACCTACAACTACTACATACGCTACAACAGCAGTTGTATAGTGCCAAAGAATGAGTACGAAGAAGAATTGCGCAGTCTTGCAAACCGTGTTCCTTTTGATGACCAGGGAAACGCCAATATCAAGATAGAGGATATTTCCACAAGCATTTTGCGTGATCATCTTGTCGCAGTGAAAAGTGCTCTAGCAAGTGAAGACCTGAGTGGCATGCGCTTGTGGTCGATTCTCGATCAAATGGACCTTACGGAACAAACCCCTGATGGACTTGTTATCCGCAACGTAGCTGCCATGATGTTCTGTGAACATCCGGAGAAGTTCTTCAAATACACACAGGTTGAGATTGTCATTTTCCCTGAAGGACGTGTACGGAATCCCAATAATATGATAGAGTTGCCAGTGATCAAAGGCCCTGTGCCGCAGATGATATACGATACGATGAACGCCCTGAAAGTGAATGTCATTCGCAAAAACATTCGCAAACAGAAGTTCGATGAACATTCCCTGGCGACATTCAACTATCCATATCAGGCATTGGAGGAAGCTGTTGTCAATTCGCTCTATCACCGCGATTATCAGGATCGTGAACCCGTAGAGATAACGGTAGAACCCGACAAGATAAGCATATTGAGTTTCGGCGGCCCTAACCATACCATTAGCATCGATGCCATTCATGAGGGCAAACTGCTGCGTTCCCGTAGATACCGTAATCGCCGTTTGGGAGAATTTCTAAAGGAACTTAAACTTACCGAGGGACGCAGCACCGGTATCCCAACCATTCAGGAAGAACTGGCCAACAACGGTTCGCCATCTGCCACCATAGAAACGGATGATGCTCGCACATACTTCATCATCGACATCCCATGTCACCCGGATTTCAGAGAGGAAAAACTGGTGCTTAATAATGAAAATGTCGTAAAGGATGTCGTAAAGGATGTCGTAAAACAATTGTCTGAAAGACAGCAATATATAATTGATTTAATCAGACAAGATGAAGCGATTAGTGCTGCGGAAATGTCGCAAAGGCTGAATGTCACTTCGCGTACTGTTCAACGCGATATTTCAGAACTGAAAAACATGGGCGTTCTAGTGCGTGAAGGTGGAAAACTCAATGGCAAATGGATTATTAAAATCGAATAGCGCGTGCGCCCTGAAGGGCGGCCTAAAACAGCAAAGGGCAGAACGAGCTTGCGAGCGGCATCTTTTGCAGGAAAATAAAAATTCAAAAAAGTCACAATGTCAAAAAATCAAATACAATCAACAACCAAAAGCTAACATGGATATTCAGTCAATAAAAAGAAACTTCGGCATCATCGGCAACGATTCTCAACTGAATCGTGCCATTGAGATTGCCACACAGGTGGCCTTGACCGACCTCACCGTGCTCATTACAGGCGAGAGTGGTACGGGTAAGGATGTATTTCCGAAAATCATACATCAGAACAGTGCCCGCAAGCACGGACAGTATTTTGCCGTCAACTGCGGCGCCATTCCGGAAGGCACCATCGATTCGGAACTTTTCGGTCA
>JAGHSL010000026.1 GCA_018065885.1 Candidatus Limimorpha equi | reverse complement strand
GCAGCAATCAGAATGATGAAGAAAACTATGACGAAGGTATGCGGTACTTTGCGTTTTTTCATGAGTCGTAGGATTAAAAAACCGTACAAAATTAGAAAAATGCTTTGAAAAACACGCGGAACATGATTATTTTGAACCGCAGATTGCGCTGATTACGCTGATTTTCAATAAACTACATATTCAGCTAATTCCACCAGAATGGAGCAAAAAAAGAGGCACGTTCCCGTGCCTCTCCAAAAGTTTTAGTTTATCCTGCCAAAATGCAATTAATTGGCACTGTAAACCAGACGGACAGGGCTGCCATTATAACGTTGTGACGAAACAACAGGGGTATTCTGATTCATATATAAGTAATATGCATTTGCTGCACCATTCGGTGTAGATGACCAATATTCGAAAGTATCAGAAGTACTAAAAGAAACTACGCCTTGAAGATTAACAAATCGGCGTCCAGCATAAGGAAGGAAAACTATGCCCGCTTCATTAATAGCAGCCCATGTAGCAACGCCTTCACCTCCAACAGCATTTCCATTGTAACCATCAGGATAAATGAATATACCCTTATAATTTATATTTTCAATTTTAATCGCACTACTTAGGTAATATGATTTAAGTGAGTTGGCGTTTGTTCTACTTCGGAGCAAATAATACCATTCGCTTTGGCTAAGCGTGTACCAACCGGATTCATTGTTCGCCACGAAACCTGTTATATTCGTGAAGAAGACATCGCTACCAGTACCAGTTATATCACTATTAGATTCACCATATGCCTCAGCAGCATCACTGCTCCAGTAGAAGTGGGTGACATAATTAGTATTCCAAGATGTCGCATAATTATACTGGTTGGCTTCAATTTCGAAAGAATCGCCATTCCAATACAGGTTGCCCTTCGAGAAATAGACCTTTCTAGGATTGCCATCACCGTCCACGCCAACCGTGAACAGGCCCGGAAACGCGCCTTCGGGTTTGGTTGGAACAAATTCAACGCCAGTCACTTCCTTTTCGTACATAATGCCGGCGGTGAGTTCCTTGTTACCACTGATTTCAATAGGATAAGTGTAGGTGCCATCGCTCAATGTGAACTTCAGGCCTGTGTATTCTCCTTGAGGCAGGGCAATGTAGAAGGTCTTGGCGTTTGTACCGTTAAGTTCTTCACTACCACAATTGAGGATAACGCTCTTGTCAGCATCTGCGGTTGATGTAGCATGGGCATAGTAGCCGCCATCTTGGTTTGTCAGAATCTCGAAAGTTCCTTTTAGAGGCTGGTTTGCGCTTGCCGTAATCGTCTTCACGCTACCTGTGCCCTTCAGGTCTAACTTAATCAGGGCGCAGATGTTGTGGAAAGTGAGCGTGAGGTTTTCGCTTTCGGCATACATCGGGTTTACGTCGGCAAGGTTTACGCCCGCGTATGTCTGGAAAGCTGGCAGTGACAATGAGCCACCCTCACCCATGGTAACTAGATAGTAAGCCATGTACTTTCCATCCTTCTTTCCCACTTCATCACCGGTGAATGTGGTGCTTGGACCAGCCTCGTCGGCGGTGAAATCCTTGCCGTTGATATTGATCACGTCACCTTTCGCCCATTTCATGTCATGGTCATCGATGGTGGTCTTTGAGCCGCCGTTGTCGATGGTTGCGGTGAAGGTCATCTTTGCTCCGTTGTCATTGCCGGCTGTGTTGTCGTCCTTCTTACAGCCTGTGACGACCAACAGGGCTGCTGCGAGCAGCACGAACAAATTTTTTCTCATTACTTGTGTTCCTTTCCCTGAATGATTAAAGGGTTCCATTACCCCACTTTTTAATACTTCCTTCTGTTACGGTCGATCCGCACAGCACGCCTTGGTTACTGATTTCGACGCTCTCCGTCCGTGGAGTTGCGTACACATGCCCCTTGAGGGCGATTCTTTCTTTTGTCATTTTGTCTAATGATTTTTAAATGATTTAGTTATTAAATAGATTGATTAAAACGTTTAATTGCGAATGAAAAGCCATGCGGGCCTTATGGCGCACAGATTCAGTGAAGCACACCGCTCTGACTTCGGAGGCTTCGATATATAAATGAAAGTGAAAAGAAAAAACTTACGTAACTTGTTGATTATAAGGAATATATATATACATATATAAACTTCTAAATGATTGATTGCCAATCATTTGCATTGT
>JAGHSL010000345.1 GCA_018065885.1 Candidatus Limimorpha equi | reverse complement strand
CCACCGATGAAATTTCCTGGTGCGACAAAGGCAACAAGGTGAATTGCGTACTACGGCCCACCAAAGGTTCGCCCGCCTGATTCTTCAAGTCGAACGATGAAGAGCCACTTGCTATCACACGAATATCTGGCACTTCATCAACAATCAGCTTCAGTTTGCGACCAATGTCCGGGATATGCTGCGCCTCATCGATGGCCAGCAAATCAACATTCTGAAACAAATGCCTGTAATTCGCAATGCTCACCGGCTCTAACATGGCCACCGTGTCGGCATCTTCACCATTGAGCGACATGGTCTTACCTGAAAAATTACGGACAATCTGAGTGACCAAAAACGTTTTGCCAACACGACGGGCACCAAACAGCAAAAGCACCTTTTGCGGTGCAAGCCGCTTCATCAACTGACTTTCCAATGTTCTTTGAATAGCGTCCATGACATTCTAATTTTGCCTGCAAAAATATACATTTTTACCAAACAAAACATCAACTTTCGTAAATTCAGTCAGTATGTTGACTGAATTTAGCTAAATTCAGTCAACATACTGACTGAATTTATAATTTTTGAAAAAATGCAAAATCGACTAATAGAACATCAACGATTCTGTTGTAGTCTAAATCCCAAAGCCTCAGAATAGAAATCGTTTTTCGTGCAATAGGCTTTACCGAATCAAAGCCGTAAAAGTTTTACAGAAACGATTGTTCATCAAAACCCACTCTTTAATGACTCATCAATCCATCCAAAATAATAAAAAAAACTTTTTCTGGATGCACAGTCTAAATAGCACTATCAATTCTTCACCAGTTTAATAAACAATTCTTCAAATAAGTCAAATTGATCTAAAATACGACGCGTAAGTTCATCCCATTCTCTATAAATATCACTTTTTGATTCATCTTCCCCAATATTAAGTCTTTGCCTAAAAGACAAAAGTCTTCGCCTTAAAATATCAGAACGATATTTATACTCTCTGACGGCAATCATCAATTCTTGTTTTAAAGAAGATGATCTTCTCTCGTTAGCATTACAGAAAAGCTCAATTAAATATTCTGGTGGCAATAAAACGTCTGGAGAACGCAGAATCTTTTGGTTGATACGAGACAATTCAAGAATTTCCTCTAACATTTCTTCTTTTTTTGTGTCTTTGGATTGAGGTTTCCCTTTATGGTCTCCTTCTGACCCATTTCCATTACTTGACTTAACCCCTCCCAAAGATTTTTCTAATTCAGGCCACCAAATTTCAAAAGATTTCTCCAAGACATTTTCTTTAAGTCCATCACCCCCACATGCCTTATTTACCGTTTTCAACAATTTCTTGACATCCTCTTTATCAAAAACAGTTGCCTGAAATTGCAATATCGGATTGCTTCCCTCTATATCCGCCATCTTCAAATCAAAAAGGAAAGGGCAAAGATAGTCTTTAAGCGTTTTTTTCGACAAAGCACCTGCTTCAAACAATAGCCAAGGAGCTTCCAAATTCGATTTTGTAACACATAATATACCAAAAGTGCTATCTTCCAATTCTTTTGAGATATCCGAGCTCCATCTTGCTCCTTTGTCAATATCTTCTGATGAAACATAAGTTGTAATAGATTGAATTACAGATGGCAACCAATCCTTTAGTACCAAAGCCACCTCATGGCTTTCATGTCCTGACCAACTTAAAAACACTTTCATAACAATACAATTTAACTTATCAGAGTTTGTATAATAAAATCAAGCTTAAAAAAGAACTTTTAATTATGTTACCGAAGCAACGCTACAAAGATAGAAAACTTTTTTCATTTACAAGACAACAACACACTTTTTTTATGGGCTGTGTTGCAAAAACACAATGGAAAAACATGCCAAAATATTTCAATTCAAACCATATAATTCACACGGAAAAATGAATATGATTTCTTTTCGCTATGGCAACTTAAACTCAGCCTCCAAATCCTCACGTTCAATCTGTTTTTCGCCCCATTCGTCAATCAAGGCTTGCAATTCCTCTTTCTTCTTGCCGTAAGCCCAATAGAAATCGTTGTCAACTTTACGCTCAGGATGCGCATCAGGATTGGCCATAATAGCATCAAGTTCAGCGAGTTCCGCTTCCATTTTTCCTATGGTTTCCTCCAAACGCTGGATTTCCTTATCGATTTTGCGAAAACGCGCGTCAAACTGCTTCTTGCGCTCGTAGTTCTGCTTGTTTTGCGACTGCGGAACCGGTTCAGCGGCCTTAGGTGTCTGCTTGGCAGCCGCCTCCAACTCCTTCAAATGCGTTAGGTTCTTCTGCTCCAAAAAATCGTAAATGTCGCCAATGTATTCCTTAATGTTCGGCTTGCGGAATTCATAAACCTTATTCGTCAGGCCTTGCAGGAAATCACGGTCGTGCGAAACAATAATCAAGGTGCCATCATACTGAATCAGAGCGTTTTTCAGAATGTCTTTCGAGAGCATGTCCAAGTGATTGGTGGGTTCGTCGAGGACAAGCAGATTGGTCGGGAAAAGCAGCATCTTTGCCAAGGAAAGACGCGCCTTCTCGCCACCCGAAAGCACCTTCACCTTCTTGTCGATGTCATCGCCACGGAAAAGGAAAGAACCCAACAAGGCCTTGACTTTCAGACGCATCTCGCCAACAGCCACATCGTCCAAAGTTTCAAAGACAGTCTTATTCATATCCAGCATATCCTGCTGATTCTGGGCATAATAGCCAATCTTCACTTCGTGACCCAATTTCACCTCGCCTTCATAATCGAGGACACCGCAAATGATTTTCGACAAAGTGGATTTGCCTTCGCCATTGCGCCCGACAAAAGCAATCTTCTCCCCTCTCGGAATCAATAAGTTGACATCTTTCAGAATCTGTTTTTCACCGTATGCCTTTGAAACATGGTTCAGCTCCAAGCTGACCTTGCCCGAATGTGGCGCAGGCGGAAACTTGAAATGAATGGCCGTGCTGTCGATGTCATCAATCTCGATTTCCTCCATTCTTTCCAACTGCTTCACGCGGCTCTGCACCTGCTTTGCCTTGGTCGCCTTATAACGGAAACGCTCAATGAAAGCCTCAATGTTTTTAATTTCTCGCTGCTGGTTTTCATACGCAGAACGCTGCATATCAACACGTTCCTCACGCAAAGCGACATAATCGGAATAAGAAGCCTTGTAATCGTAAATCTTGCCATTGGAGATTTCAACCGTGCGCACGGTGATGTTATCCAAAAAAGCGCGGTCGTGCGAAACCATCAGAATGGCACCATAATACGATTTCAGGAAAGTCTCTAACCACTGAATTGATTCAATGTCCAAGTGATTGGTTGGTTCGTCCAAAAGCAAAAGATTCGGCCTTTTCAGCAAGATCTTTGCCAATTCCACACGCATCTGCCAGCCATTGCTGAACTCCTTCATCGGTCGAAACATATCATCGTGACCGAACCCCAAGCCAACCAAAATACGTTCCGCTTCGCCTTCAATGGAGTTGCCGCCCAACATTGCAATTCTATCGTTCAAATTGGTAAGCTTATCGATAAGCTTCTGATATTGTGTGCTTTCATAATCCGTCCTTTCCGCCAATTCCTGCTGCAATCTTTCGGCATCACGCTCCAACTGATGATATTCGTCAAAAGCCGTCAAAGCCTCATCCAAGACATTCTTTTCGCTGTTGACATTTTTCTCTTGCGGCAAATATCCAATCGTAACGCCTTGAGGGATAATTACATCGCCCTTCGATGGCTGCTCAATGCCACAAATCAGTTTCAGGAGCGTGGTTTTTCCCGCGCCATTTTTGCCAACCAAACCGATACGGTCTTTTTCGCGAATCAAAAAAGAAATGTCGGTGAAAAGGTCTTCACCTGTGAAGTGCATACTAAGGTTCTGAACAGAAATCATATTTTACCAATTTGAGCGGCAAAGATAAGGATTTTAGGCGCAGCAAAATCAATGAGCGAGCATCACGCGGTGAGTTTCCGTGCCATTTTGCGAAACCACACGAAGCAAATACAAGCCATCGGCACAATGCGACAAATCAATTTGAATTTCATCAGTATTGCAATCGAAAACGAAAACATTTTTTCCAAAAGCATCAAACACAGCGATTTGACTCATCTTTTGCCCCGAAATCACAATTTTTCCATCGGTCGGATTCGGATAAACGCTTGGCGAAAGATTATTTTCATTCACCTTCCAAGCATCATCAACAGCAACGAATTTTTCTGTGGGATTAAGCAAAGATGCTGCCGGTTCCGATTCACATCCCGATTCATATTCAGCCCTCACCTGATAATAGAAAACACTGTGAGCATCATCGACAAGTACATCCTTATATTGGTAAAAGCCAACATTTTCGTCATACGAAACCGATGCAATCATTGAATAATTCTGATTGTCATACGAGCGATAGACATTGTATTTCAATAATGTATCTTTTGCTGGTTTTGAAGACTGATTCGTCACGAAAGCGCGAAGCATCCAGGTGTAATCCAGATTGTAGTACGACAATTCATGCCACTCTACGCCATCGGTCGAAACCCAAGTGCCATTCGGATCGCCTGTTGAAGCGCAAGCCGCCGCCGGAAAAGTGATGCCGTGTTGACCAATTACAATCCAAACCGATTCATTTTCAGGCAAATCCAAATTTGACGACAGCATCTCAGTATGCCAACAATTGCAACCTTCAAGGCTCATACTCTGATAATGTACCAAAGTATGCGGTGTGATTTCCTCACCAAAATAAATCCAAATCTGATAAGCTCCGGCAGCAATACCAAACAATGAGATTTTTGTCAAGGCGGAACCTCGATAAGCAGCCAAAAACGACGCATCAAACTTTATGCCCCAATAAATCACGCCATCGGCACCTAAAGCCGTGTCGTACAATCCATTATCATAATAAAGCCATTCCGCAATCGGTTCGGGACGGATTCCCCACGAAATCAAGGCTCCGAAATCGTTTTCATCATTGAAATAATTCTCGCCTTCCAGATTTTGCGGCGGATTGCAAAGCAAAGGATTGTAAACGCTCACCGACTCAACGCAAGACATGGCATAGTAAGCCTCAGGCAATTGACCGTCGTAGACCAAACGCACTTGCCACCAAGTCTCGCCGTATGGCAAAGGTTCTTCATCTATGAAAAATGCGTCAGTCGTGAAACCAACAAATTGCTCATTACGATAGCAAACGGCACCTATTAAACTGTCAACCAATGGATTATTCCAATAAATTCTGGTGCCTTCAGGAATACGTTCAGTAAACAAGCCATCCAAAGTCGGTGGAAAATCCGAGCAGGAACGATAGGTGAAAAATGCCTCCGCCCAATTGCCAGCGCCCGACAAATAGACAGGACGCACCTTTAACAAATAAGTCTCGCCCGAAACAAAATCATACACATCCAACTGATAATGCAGAGCTGAAGTCGTGCAGACAGGCACAGTGTCCAACATAATTTCAAAACACTGAACCGAAGGCAGCAACGAATCCGGCATCGACCATATAGCCCAACCCGTCGACGACACATAAAGGCTATCCAATTCATATTTCTTTTCCATCAGTTCAACTTGATAATCAACATGTTCTGAAATATTTACCAAAGAATCCGAAACAAATTCCTCATAGCCAGCCAGACTAACTGTGACCCAATAATCGCCACGCATAACCTCACTAATCATGCAATGCCCCACTTCGTCGAGCGTTGCATGATAATTGGTGCCCAAAGTGTCGGATGAAATCAAGGAAACGTTTGCTCCGGCAGGTATTACGCCGGAATTTGTCGTGGCAAGCACCTCAAATTCAGTCGTTAAGTCCTTATCAAGTCCATTCGACCAAACGATTTCCGATTCACCGCGATTACCTTCGTAAATGCAGCTCACACCATAATAATATTGTCCCCAAGGCAAATTGTTCCAGCCCACATCTACAAATGAAGAATCCGTCAAATGCGAAGCCAAAAGCATAGACGATTCATTGAAACGACGGCGGTAGAGCTGATAATATTGGAATGAACGATTATCCGTTTCAGATTTAGCCAATGCATTGAAAAAGCGAATGTTATCAATATAAAAGCAATCCTCGCCAACATCAAAAGAAGCATCTTTCACATAACTCCAACGGAAAACATGAGGGCCTTCGGCAACATCGAAAGAAACTTCCTGCCAATCGCTTTCGCCCGAATATTCACTCATTTTCACATCATCAATATAAAAACTTCCACAATCCCAAGAACTTTCGGAAGAAATCCTTTCATAGAAACTTATTCTACTGTCAACGAGGAGATTAACAACAACTTCGATTTCCGAAACGCCCGATCCAATTCCTTCGCAAGAAGACTTCATGCAATATGAACCTTGATAAGGATTTGTCTCCGTTATTGTCCAAGGGTATTCCGAAATGCCATTGTTCCAATCCAATTTCGAGAAATCGCCCGTTTCGAAATCCTCGACCAAAGCCGAATTGCTTTTCGCCCAGTTGACCTTCACCATCGAATTGGCAAAAGGCCGCGCCATGACAT
>JAGHSL010000304.1 GCA_018065885.1 Candidatus Limimorpha equi | reverse complement strand
CTTCCAATGTTTGTCACGGAATTGCCAATGGTGAGCGAGCCAGTGAAGCCCAAACAGCCTTCAAAAGCTTGATTTCCAATGCTTGTCACGGAACTGCCGATGGTGAGCGAGCCGTTGAAACCTAAACAACCATCAAAAGCCTGATTTCCAATGCTTGTCACGGAATTGGGAATGGTGAGTGAGCCATTGAAGCCTGAACATTCAAAAAAAGCCGCTTCTCCAATGTTTGTCACGGAATTTGGAATGATGAGGGAGCCTTTGAAGCCTTGACACCATTCAAAAGCCCCTTCTCCAATGTTTGTCACGGAACTGCCGATGGTGAGTGAGCCATTGTAGCCTGAACAGTACCAAAAAGCCGTTTCTCCAATGTTTGTCACGGAATTTGGAATGGTGAGGGAGCCTTTGAAGCCTGAACATCCTTCAAAAGCCGCTTCTCCAATGTTTGTCACGGAATTTGGAATGGTGAGCAAGCCGGTTAAGTCTGAACAAGAGTAAAAGGCACAGTCGCCGATAGCCTTCACAGTGTAGCTTATTTCATTGTGGCTGACGGTTGCGGGCAGGCTGATATTCCCTGCAGGTCTGGTTTAAACTTCGTAACATTCCAAATAGTTTTCGCTATTAGGTGCCACAATGCTCACCCAATGCTGCTCTGCATCGATGATTCTGTAATAGAGGGTCTGGCCGGTTTCGCAAATGGCGGAGAAATCGTATTGCTTATAGAAGTTGGCCACAAGGTTGCGGTCGGCAGTCAAGGTAAAGGTGTATGGGTTTTCAGTGGATGCCACCTCGCCGTTTTCAGTCCAATTCTTGAACCTGTAGTCTTCCGTGGGCGTTGCCGAAACGGTGATTTCCGTTCCTTCAACTGCCGATTGCACGGGTTCGCCGCCGCAGGTTGCCGTAGCCGTGCCGGTTTCTTCCGGGCTGACCGACAATGTGATGTAGTGCAATGGTATGCGTTTGAAGAAGCGCAGGTTGCCTTCGCTTGTTCCCGTATGTGCTGTAATGATGTTGCCGTTGTGGCAGACGGTGTAGCCAGATGAGCCAGCCGAAGAGATGTTGCCGTCCGTTATGGACAAAGCAAAAGGATCTGTCGAGCCGCCAAATGGGTTGAATGGTGAGAGAGACACTCCCTGCGTGGTGATGGACAAAGCTCCGTTATCGCAATGTGCATAAACAAGATTGTAGACATAACCAAGATAAGTGAATTTGTATTCGACAGGATATGCAGGGTTTAACGACAACTTCATTTCTCCGGCTGCCGTTCCCGAAGTGTGCAGGTAGTAGTCGTCACCGTCTTGATAGCCGAGCACGTAAACGTCATCGTAGGACGAAGGCAAGGAGGTGATAGGATTATAATCGTATATTGATTCAAAGTTGGCCACGAGGTTGTGGTCGCTTTCATAGGAGAAAGTGTAAGGATTGTCGGTTGAGACTTGCACGCCGTTTTCAGTCCATCCAGTGAACCTGCTGATTTCGGCAGGCGTGGCAGTGACGGTGGCTTGGTGGTTCTCGCAGGTGGCAGACTGTGTTATGCTCGCCGAGCCAAACTCAGGGTTTGCCGATGCCACCGTGAGTTCATATACGAAGCCATCGTCTATTTTGTCGGCATAAAATTTCCAAAAATATTTATAGAAACCGGCCCTCCCACAAGGTACGGTGATGGATTGCAATACTGAATTTAAAAAAGGAGGAAAGTTAAGATTTGGTGGTGTGACAGGCTTGACAATGATTTTGGATAAATTGGTGAGTGCAAAAGCATAGTCTCCAATGCTCTCTACGGAACTGCCGATGGTGAGCGTGTCAGTTAAACCTGAACACCTAAGAAAAGCATTATTTCCAATGTTTTTCACGGAATTGGGTATGGTGAGCGAGCCGGTGAAGCCCGAACAACCATAAAAAGCCTCATTTCCAATGCTTACCACGGAATTTGGAATGGTGAGCGAGCCTGTTAAGTTTGTACATTCATAAAAAGCTCCGTCTCCAATGCTTGTCACGGAATTGGAGATGGTGAGCGAACCGGTGAGGCCTGAACAGTAATCAAAAGCTTCATCTCCAATGCTTGTCACGGAGTAGGTCGTGCTTCCGTTGGTTACGGAGGCAGTAATGACAAGGTCAAGGGCGGTGAAGCCCTCGGTGTGTCCCGTCAGCTCAACGGTGGGCGGGTTGGTGCCTGTAACGCTGTAGTTCAGGCCATCAGATGTGAATTGTTCTTGCGCCTTCAGCGCGAAGCAGCTGCATAGCAGGGCTGCGAGAATGAGAAATGTTTTCTTCATTATTGATATTATTTTTATATTTTTCAAAATTGGCGGCAAAAGTACGATAAATTTGCATTGGAGTCCTCTAAAAGTTTATCGGGCAACGAAAATTAGTCTTGATGCAACACCTCCGACAGGTTGAAGGGGTTTGAAGTCTCCGTCACACACCTCCGACAGGTTGAACGGGGTAGATGGTCTTGATGCAACACCTTTGACCAGGTTCAACGGGGTCGATGGTCTTGGTGCAACACCCTTTGATAGGTTGAAGGGGTCAAATGGTCTTGATGCAACACCTTTGACCAGGTTGAAGGGGGTAAAACATGTCTGTACATGACTAATTGACAGGTTTAACGGGGCTTTTGGTCACGCAAAGCGACCGAAAACCAGGTTGAAGGCCCTTTTTGATGTCGATATATGACAAAATGACCGATAAAAGGGGGTGAAAAGTCTCTATCACACACCTTTGACCCGGTTGAAGGGGTTTGAGGTCTTCATCACACACCTCCGACAGGTTCAACGGGGTCGATGGTCTTGATGCAACACCTCCGACAGGTTGAAGGGGTTTGAGGTCATTGCATAAGCAACTATATAATATTATTAGACCCGCCGACCTCGAAGAGGTCACATTTCTGTTACCCTATACGAGCGTAGCGGAGTGTAGGGTAGCGCCGTCCATCATATCTAAGGGTTATGCACATGCCCCACACTACGTATGGGGTAACAGAAATCGCATCTCTCCGAGATGCTGCCCAACAATTGACAAGGCTTTGACAATCAACATGGGTCAAAAAGTATATAGTTGCCATTGCATAAGCGTGTTTTGGCCAAGGTTTTGCCGTTTTTTTTTAAAATTCTCACTAAATCTCTCGCTTTATGCAAAGCATTCGCCTAAATTATATATTTTTGCAAAAAAATCTATCAGTATGAAAGTGAGATTTGAACCAATAGCTGGAAAAACAGCGCAAATCATTGAGGCTCTGATGGCTTCCGATGATATGCCGCTGAATGATGAGCTTCGTTTCAAACTGCGTTTGTGCATTGAGGAAGCTGTTGAAAATGTCGTCGACTATGCCTACGAAGGCGGTAACGGCTTTGTGGAAGTAGGAACTTATATCAAAGGAAATGAACTGTTTATAACTTTGGAGGATTCAGGGAAACCGTTTAATCCCCTCGACAAGGATGATCCTGACATTACCCTTTCAGCGGAAGACCGTCCTATAGGCGGCTTGGGCATTTTCCTGTGCAAACAGCTGATGGACGAAATGGCGTATGCCTATGAAAATGGAAGAAACAAACTAACAATGAAGAAAAACATCAATTAATCAAATAAAATGGACGTTATTATTACACAAGAAGCTGACAAGACCATGGTGGTTTTGAATGGCAGGCTCGACACAACCAATGCGGATAGATTCCAGCAAGACATTGCGCCTCTGATGAATATGGATAAACCCGACATTGAATTTGACTGCACCGACATGGAGTATACTTCTTCCCAAGGTCTGCGATTGTTCCTTATGCTTCAGAAAAACGTTAATGCCCGTCAAGGCAAGATGATCATGAAAAACATGAAGCCTCAGGTGAAAGAGATTTTCGACATCACAGGCTTCTCGAACATCATAACCATAATCTGATTTGTGATGAAATACTATTTCATCATCAACGGAAGAAAAGAAATAACCTCAAACACTGAACTGCTTAAGAAAAACATTGAGGCGGCAAGGCCATATTTTGAGGAAAATGGCGACATCGTCGATGTGTATGTGACAAAAGGCATCGGCGATGGCACCCGTGTGGTGCGCATCTATAGCGATTTGCACCCTAACGAAAGGGTTTGTTTCGTGGCTTGCGGTGGCGACCGTACCATCGGTGAGGTGGCTTCAGGAATCGTTGGGTTCGGCAACAAATGCATGGCCATCATCAAGTTGGGTGAAACTGGAAACGATTTCGTGAAATGTTTCCCCGACAAGGATTTCACCGACATCAAGGCGTTGCTGAAAGGAAGCATCAAGGAAGTCGACATCATCAAGATCAACGACAGCTATTCGCTGAATGTGTGCGATTTCGGCTTCGATTCCGTTGCAGGCTCCGTAGCCAACGAATATCTGGAAGATGGGCGGGAAAATCCGTATGAATGGGGAATTGCCCATGCCATTCTTACAGCCCGCTTCAATAGGATAAAGGTCGTTGCCGATGGCGAAAGGTTAGGCCGTCGCTTCATGTTGCTGTGCGCGGTTTGCAACGGGCAATATGTAGGCGGTGGCTTTCGTTGCGCACCGCTTTCAGTCATGGACGATGGCCTGATGGATGTCTGTTTCATTAAGCCTCTGACCTTGCTCGGCTTTTTGCGGTTGATGCCTATTTATAAAAAAGGTGTACATTTGGAAAGCAAGAGCTTCAAGAATAAGATTATCTACCGTCAGGTCAAGCATGTTGAGGTTTCTTCTCCGAAAATGATAGAACTGTGCATCGATGGAGAAATGCTTCCGGGCACCAAGTTCAGTTTCGATATTTTGCCAAAGGCTGTAAAACTGGTTTTGCCAAATTAATACCCATTGAAAGACGATGAAAAGAAGGTCATTTTCCACGCGATTGAGTCTGCGTATCCTGTTGGTTGTTTCGGTCTTGTTCCTTGCTTCCATTGCAGTTGTTGCCTTTTGGTCGCACCGGCTGATTGCCGAGGAAGCGAAACGCTCGGCGCAAAACATCCTGAATGCTTCCATTAAGGATATTGAGAAAAAACTCGTTCCTATTGAAGAAAAGGTGAACAATGTGGCTTGGTTCCTGAAGAGCCAGAAATGTAACGAGAATACTTTGCGCGTGCTGACAGGTGGCGTGGTGAAAGATGCTGATATTGTCGGATCTTCGGTGGCATACGCTCCTTTTGCCTTCGATTCCACTCAATATTACTTCATGATTTATTCGAAGGATGTGGGGGGTGAATTGATTACAGATCAGATAGGCAGCGATTCGTATGACTATTTCGCCATGGACTGGTTCCGCATTCCCTACGAAACCAAGAAACCTTATTGGAGTGACCCGTATTTTGATGAAGGCGGCAGCAACTGCGTCATATCGACTTATAGTTATCCTTTGCTCAACAAGCAGGGCGCTGTGTATGCGGTCGTTACTGCTGACATCCCCATGGGATGGATTGAGAAAAAAATCAGCTCGATTAAGCCTTACGAACATTCTTACTTGACAGTGGTTAGTCAGAATGGCAGCTATATCAATCAGACTTTTGAAAATGGTCTGATGAATGAGACAATTTACACTACGGCAAAAAAGACCGGCAACAGGCAGATCCAAAACATAGTCAAGGAAATGATGGCCGGACATAAAGGCGTGATGCAATTCAACAATGGAGGAAAGATTTCGTTTGCAGTGTTTGGCCCTTTGGAGAATGGCTGGACGGCGGCAATCGTATGCCAATATCGTGATGTGCTTGAAAAGGTGTCGAGGATGAATTCGGTTTTGGTTGCAGTATGTCTGTTAGGCTTGTTGGCCCTGTTCATTTTCTGCCACCATGCCGTGAAAAAATTGACGCAGCCTATCACTGAGCTTACCGTTTCGGCCATGAATATGGCTAAAGGCAATTTCCATGCCCAGCTTGCCGAGGTCGAAACCAACGATGAAATGCGCCGCTTGCGTGATTCCTTCGCTTATATGCAGTTTACGCTGAATGACTATATCTCGGAATTGAGATCGACGACGGCTTCGAACGAGCGGTTTGAGAGTGAATTGAACATTGCACGTGGCATTCAGCAAAACATGGTGCCACGCAATTTCCCGCAACGTCCTGATTTCGATTTGTTTGCCTTGCTGCAACCTGCAAGGGAAGTGGGTGGCGACCTGTACGATTTCGTAGTCCGTGGCAACAAGCTGTATTTCACTATTGGCGATGTGTCGGGCAAGGGCGTCCCTGCCGCCATGTTCATGTCCATTACACGAATCCTCTCGCGTTTCATCTCGGGGTCGGAGCAGGGGCTTGACGAAGTGCTGGGAAAGATTAATGATACTATTGCCGACGGCAACGAGTCGGGCATGTTCGTTACGCTGTTCATGGGCTGCCTGAATCTTGAAACGGGACACCTTTCCTATTGCAACGGAGGCCACAATCCGCTTGTGGTGATTCCTGCCAATGGCAGTGAGCCTTATTTCCTTCCGCAGAAACCGAACATTGCCATAGGTATATTCCCTGATTTCAAGTTTGAAAAGCAGGAATTGGTCTTGGATAAAGGGACGCGCCTTGTGCTCTATACCGACGGCGTTTCGGAAGCTGAGCGTTTCGATAAGTCGCAGTATGGCAACGACCGCCTTTTGGCTTGGGCGAAATCGAGTGATAACATTGAGGGAGAGGAACTCGCATGTAGGAATTTGCTTGACGACGTGCAGAAGTTTACCGCAGGGAACGATCAGAATGATGATATCACCATAATGTCGATTAAGTTGAAATAGAGCCATGAACACATTTCTGTTATTCGTTGCCTTGATCATTTTGATTTGCGTATTCCTGAACAATGCTTCGTTCAAGGTGGGAATGCCAGTCTTGTTGGCTTTCATTTTGTTTGGTCTTGTGCTTGGCAACCACGGTCTGCTGAAACTTGAAATCCTGAATTTCGGCATGGCTGAAAAAATCAGCACGGCAGCCCTGATTTTCATTATGTTTTACGGCGGTTTCGGAACCCGTTGGGATTCGGCCAAGCCTGTCGTCACCGAATCGGCGTTGCTTGCCACCGTGGGAGTTATTCTTACGGCACTCCTTACCGGTGTGTTCTGCCATTATGCTTTTCAATGGGATTGGGTTGAGTCGTTGCTTATTGGTTCCGTCATATCTTCCACTGATGCCGCCTCGGTGTTTTCCATTTTGCGTTCGCGCAAGTTAGGCCTCAAGAATGGTATGGCTCCTTTGTTGGAGATGGAAAGCGGCTCCAACGACCCGTGTTCCTACATGATGACCATTATCATGCTCTCGGTAGTGAATGGAGGCATCACGGCTGGGCGTGTGGTGTGGATGCTTTTTGCTCAGCTTGGCATTGGCGCATTGTTAGGCTGCCTCATTGCGCAACTTGCTGTTCATATGCTCAATAGAATCAGTTTCGCCACTTCGGGTTTCGACTCGCTTTTCCTGATGGGAGTTGCCGTCTTTGCCTATGCCTTGCCTTCACTGCTTGGTGGCAATGGCTATTTGAGCGTCTATATCGTCGGTATCATCATTGGCAATCATGAACTCCGTGGCAAGAAGGAAATGGTGCATTATTTCGATGGCTTTACGGGCTTGATGCAGGTCTTGATTTTCTTCATGCTCGGTTTGTTGGCACATCCTGCCGATTTGGGCAGGTCGATTTTGCCGGCAGTGGTGATTTTCCTGGCCTTGCTGATACTTGTCAGACCTGTCACTTTGGCCGTCTTGCTCTTGCCTTTTGGCAGGAAATATGGTCTCCGGCAGATTGCTTTGCTTTCGCTATGCGGCTTGCGTGGTGCGGCATCCATTGTGTTTGCCATTGTCGCCATTTCGGGTGCCGGAGTGTTGCAACTTGATATTTTCAATATCGTTTTCTGCATCGTACTGCTTTCTATCGGTTTGCAGGGTTCCTTGATTCCTTTTGCCGCTGAGAAACTGGGACTGATTGACAAGAATTCAAATGTCATGATGACGTTCACCGACTTTAAGGATGAAACAGACTTGCAGTTTTCTGAATTTGTTATTCCGTCGGGTCATCATTGGATTTCAAAACAAATAATGGATTTGGACATTCCAAAGGAAGTGCTTTTCTGCATGATACGCCGTGAAGATGGAAAGAAAGTCGTTCCGAACGGACATACGTTGATTTTAGAAGGCGATCGCATAATCATCTGCACTAAGGCTGCGAAGAGTGTGAGCGAATGTATCGTAAAGCAGGAAACCATTCCGGTTGGAAGCGAATATGTCGGGCAGGAATTGCGTCATTATCCCGTCGAAAAGGCGCAAGTGCTTTTGGTTCGTCGTGGCGAAGAAACGCTGATTCCCCATGGGGCAACGGTGCTTCGGGCCAACGATGTGTTGTTCATTAATAATAGTATTTGATTTGAAGAATAAAATAGAATAGAATAAAATGGATTTAGTGATGGATTTGGCCGTCATCATGATGGCGGCAGGTGTTTTCACCGTGATTTCAAAGGCATTGAAGCAGCCTTTGATTTTGGG
>JAGHSL010000186.1 GCA_018065885.1 Candidatus Limimorpha equi | reverse complement strand
CTTATAAGTTTTTTGAATTATACTTTAAAATTTGCATACTTTTGCAGAAAATTTGAGAAAATATGATAGAAAGACAATTGGAAAATATCATTCAAAAAAGAATGTTCAAAGGCAAAGTTATCATGATAGTCGGACCAAGGCAAGTGGGAAAAACCACACTGCTAAAGATGATTATAAAATCAACGGAAAAGAAGACATTATTTTGGAATTGTGATGAACCTGACATCCGTGCCATGTTGACTTTGCCGACATCAACGGAACTGAAGTCAGAAATAGGAAATGCCGAAATGATTCTGATTGACGAAGCACAAAGGGTGAAAGACATTGGCATAACACTCAAACTTCTCATAGACAATTTTCCCGAAAAACAGATTATTGTCACTGGTTCATCAGCTCTCGACCTTTCAAATTCAATCAACGAACCTTTGACAGGCAGAAAGTTTGAATATGTAATGTTTCCTTTTACTGACAAAGAAATAATTGATTACAAAGGATTAACAACAGAAAAAAGACTTTTGGAACGACGACTGATTTATGGTCTATATCCTGATGTGATTAATAATGAAGGCGATGAAAACGTGTTTTTACAAAACATTGTCTCAAGTTACCTTTATAAAGACATTTTCGCTTATCAGGATGTTAGAAAACCGGAAATCATTGAACGGCTGCTTCAGGCTTTGGCTTTGCAAATCGGTAGCGAAGTGTCGTTCAACGAGTTAGGAAATCTTATCGGCATAAGTTCTCAAACCGTCCAACGTTATATTGACTTACTTGAAAAATCATTCATTATTTTCCATTTACGTTCATATAGTTCAAATGTACGCAACGAATTGAAGAAAAGCATAAAAATCTATTTTTACGATAATGGCGTAAGAAACGCATTAATATCTGATTTTAAGCCAATTACGATGCGAAATGATGTTGGAGCACTTTGGGAAAACTTTCTGATAAGCGAAAGGATAAAGAAAAATGCCTATAACGGTTTCTACGGAAAATCACATTTTTGGCGCACAAACCAGCAGCAGGAAATTGATTATTTGGAGGATGTTGACGGAATGTTGCACACATTTGAATTCAAATGGAGTCCATCGAAGAAACCAAAAATAACCGATACTTTTGCAAAAAACTATCCAAATCATACCTATACTGTGATAAACACGGAAAACTATGTTGAATTTATCCAATGAACCAACCACTTTTCAACCGCCTACCATTATTCATTTATTAATCTTTTAAATTAATAATTTTGGTGGTCATTAATAAGGCTGGTGAATTGGTTGAAAACTTTTCATTAATAAATTTGCTTTTCTCGGTGAGGATTTGAGACGGCAATTTTGAAAAAGACGATTGGTTTCAAAATCAGTAAAATTACCTCGTTTTGAAAAATAGTCCGAAAGTCAGAAAAGTGCGCTAAAATGACAACGTAAAAAGTTGGTTTTTGTTCATTACGATGGTTGATAAAGTTGAAAAAAATGACCTGTTTGGGTTTTATCAACAGAAATCGGAATTATGCACACAAAACGCAAAAGTTATCAACAGGTAAATTGTTGATAACTTTTTATTTTTCTGATTATCAAATTGTTATAAGAAATATGTTGATTTTTATCATCGGGTAACTCACTCATAATTAACGAATAAACTTGGCGGTGAAAACGAAAAAAATTACTTTTGCAGATTATTTATCAACAAGTGTAGAAATGAAGCAAATTATTCCTATAGCGAGCGACCACGGCGGCTTCGAAATGAAGCAGTTTTTGGTGGAAAAACTCACGGAAGCCGGTTACGAAGTTAAGGATTTTGGTACGCACAGTACCGAAAGCGTCGATTATCCCGACATGATTCATCCTTTGGCAACGGCTATTGAAAAGGGTGAATTTCCGTTGGGCATCATCCTTTGCGGCAGCGGAAACGGCGCCCAGATGACCGCCAACCATCATCACAATGTGCGTGCTGCGCTCTGCTGGAACGTGGAGCTGGCAAAACTGGCCCGTCAGCATAACGATGCCAACATCATGTCGCTTCCAGGCCGTTTCATTGATAAGGAACTGGCTTGGGAAATGGTTCAGGCTTTTTTGAGCACCGGTTTTGAAGGTGGCCGTCACATTCGTAGGGTCGAAAAAATAGAAAACTATTAATATATGAGTGATTTGAAATCGACATTCAGGAAGGAAAGCGAGATTGCGTTCAACGAAGAGCATTGGCAAAAAATCAATTATAACACAAGCTGTTATGAACGGAATTTCACCAAAGGCATTATTAATTATCAGGATATTAATCTTGAAAAGCAGCGTGCCTACACGATTCGCAACAAATCTTTGCTGAAACTTGAAAAACTCTTGGTCGATTTCGAAACGCATTTCACTGATAATGGTGGCAAGGTGCTTTGGGCACGCGATGCGCAGGATGCCCGAAACCAGATTTTCGACATCATCAATCGACAGGCAAATAAAACCGTAATACGTTCAAATTCAACTGTTTTAGATGAAATTGAATTGAACGGATTCCTGCAAAAGAAAGGCATTCCGTTGTCCGAAACCAGCGTTGCGCGTTATGTGCTGAAGATTGCCGACATGAAACCTTATCATCCGATTGCACCGGCCATTCATCTTTCAAAGGAGGAAATCAACGACATTCTTACAAAGAATTTCAAGTTGAAGCCCGACAGTTCGGTGAAACAGATGGTCAATTTTGTGCGTTACAAGGTTTCGAACGAAATAAATGCGGCATCGGTTTGCGTGACGGGTGCGAATTTCCTTTTGTCGGATGTGGGCGGCGTTGTTTTGACTGAAAATGAAGGCAACATATTGAAATCCAGTTCTTCGGCAAAGGTTCATATAGTTGTGGCGGGCATAATGAAAGTCATTCCTTCCATCAACGATTTGGGCGTTTTGTTGCCGTTGCTTTCGACTTATGCCACGGGTCAGAGCATGGCGGCTTACAATTCCATCACTTTTGGGCCTTCGAAAGACAGCGATGGTCCCGAGCAAATGTATGTCATTCTGCTGAATAACAACCGCACGGAATTGCTTTCGCATGAAAAACAGCGCCAAGTGTTGTCGTGCATTCATTGCGGGGCTTGCATAAGCGTTTGTCCGGTTTACAAAAACATTGGCGGTTATAGTTTTGGCACTACCAGCATTGGTCCTTTTGGCCTCATTTGCAATCCGTTGGTAAACGATTTGAAGGATTTCGAACATTTCACTTCGGCATGTTCGCTTTGTGGGCGTTGCACCGAGGTTTGTCCGGTAAAAATTCCCTTGGATGACTTGATGGTTGAAAACCGTCATCTCGTTAATACTGAACGTGTTGGCGATGCAAAAATCGAGGCATTGTTCAAAGCCATGATTTGGCATTGCAAGTCGCGCAAAAAAATGGATGCGCCATTGTGGGTGAAACGTTTGGAGATGAAAAAATTGTTTGCGCCTGTATGGGGCGAAAAGCGCACCATGCCTGAATTGGCTTCAAAATCGTTCAGCCAAATGTGGCGGGAAATTAGCGGTGAAGAATAAAAACAGTTTAGCCATGCACACCAGAGGCATACATGGCTAAACAAAGGATGTCGTTCAAATTCACTTTATCTGAAATCTCACGCCCAAATAAGCACGGATGCCGCTCAACGGACCCCAAACCATGGAAGCATCGAAATCTTCGCCGAAAGGTTCGCCAGCCGCAATGATTGGCTTATCCTGCTTGTAGTTGGTCAGGTTTTCGCCACCTACGTAAATTTCCCAATTCTTGCCCAGTTTCTTGGTGACTTGCGCCGTAAGCATGACATAGAAAGGTGAACGTTCAATGTTCTGACCATCTGCCACAGCCGTAGCGTTGCCGTTCAGGTTCGGCACACGGCAATCGCCGTTGAACTGCGTGGTGACATCAAACTGCCAAGTGCTTGGCGCGTATGAAAGCGTAAGCAAACCTTTGTAGCGGTTGACGAAAGGCTTTTCGCGTAAGGTGTCATTGATAGTCATTTTCACATCGTTGTAACGGAAAGCGGCCGTGAAATCGAAATTCTTGAAAAGCTCGTAATTCACTTGTATCTGGGCGCAATTCGAATACGATTCTCCATTCAGGTTGTAGATTCTGATTTGATGCGCATCGGCATCGCGGTCAAGCACTATCTGGTTGACGAAATCGGTGCGGTAGACATCAACCTGCAATTCCAGTTCCTTTTCGGCAATGTCGAAATGCT
Source organism: Candidatus Limimorpha equi (assembly GCA_018065885.1). Classification (GTDB taxonomy): domain Bacteria; phylum Bacteroidota; class Bacteroidia; order Bacteroidales; family F082; genus Limimorpha; species Limimorpha equi. Next base: position 2,500 of record JAGHSL010000186.1, on the reverse strand, counting down.
TGATTAGGTTCAGACCGAAATTCCAAGCCTCTTCCATTTTTGGCGTGTCAACGAAACAAATCTGTCGGGAGGATGCCATCATGGTTGAATTTTCGGCCAAGACATTCGGTGAACGGTAGCCTTTGCCAGCCGAAAGACGCAAAGCCAATTCGCTGTCGGTCTTGAAACGGACATGTAGGCGTGGCGTGTAGAAAACTTTATCAAAATAACTGTTATAATCTGAACGGAAGCCGGCAATCACCGTCCAATGGTGTTCATCGCTGAAGACGTATTCAGCGAAGGCTCCCGGCACATGCTCGATGCGGTTCATAGCGCTGTCGGCCAGTTTTTCATCGTATTTATCGTAGGAATAACTTGCGCCGACGGAATACTTGTGATGGTCGTTTGCGATATAGGAATCGAACAGCAAGTTGGCATAATACGACCACTGCTTGGCATCGTAATCGGTGCGGCCGAAATACGAATCCATGTTGTGATAAGTGAACTGTTGCTGAAGTCCGAGGCTGGTTTCCGGACGGTCGAACATTATGCCCGTCTTGGCAAAAGCCTCATAACGCTGTGTGTTGATGCCGATGCCGTAATATTCGTAACCTATATCATGCCGATGATCAGCATCGAAATCCATTTGACCGCTTAAACGGTTTTCTTTCAAAGCCTTGACACCTAATTTACAATTGAACACATCGCCTGAATAATTGTAACGTGCAAAGGCGTTGTATTGTGTGACCATCGGGTCATCGAGGAAAGAATCGTTATTGGCATCCATCTTCATAAAATTGTGGCTCACATGACTCATCAGCAACAAACCGCTCTTTTCGTTGATATTGAAACGCGTGTTGAAATTCAATTCTCCCATGCCCATTGTGTTGCCAAACAGATTGACGAAAACCTTTTCGCTTTTGTCGGCTTCGGGTTCCTTGTAATCGACATTGATTTGCCCGCTGATTGATTCATAACCATTTCTGACAGAGGAAGTTCCTTTTGAAACCTGAATGCCGTTCATCCAAGTTCCAGGAACATAACTAAGGCCGAAAGCCGAAGCCAGACCACGGAAATTCGGCATGTTTTCGGCCATCATCTGGGTATAAATGCCGCTCAAGCCCAATAATTCGATTTGCTTGGCACCAGTGACGGCATCGCTGTAAGCCACATCAACACTGGCATTGGTTTCGAAACTTTCGGCAAGACTACAGCAAGCGCAACGGCGCAATGCTTCGCTTGTAATATGCTCAATCTGAAGTGGTTCGAGTGTCGAGCCAAACGAAGCCTTCTTGCGTGCCGTGATTTCAACTTCGCTCAAAAGTTTTGAAGTCGTCATCACATGGTCGTAGTGCATGGGCTTGTCCATTTGGTGAACGGTATCGTTGTCGTAAGCCACGAAACTGAAAACCAAGCAATGGATTTTTTCGTGAACAGGAATCCTGTAGTGGCCGTCGGCATCGGTCACGGTGCCTTCGTTGACGATTTTCCAATAAACATTGACGCCTGGAAGCGCTACTTTTTTGCCCTCGATTTCTTCGTAAACCGTGCCTTCAATGTAACCAAGGTCGTGATGATGTTCATGATTGTGATGATGCTCGTGGTCGTGCTGGGCAAAAGCACCACCATAGATGAATAACAATGCGATTGCTATAATTAATTTATTGATTTTCATATTGATAAATTGTTGAATTGTTTGTTGTTTATCTGTTGAATTGTTTAGGGATTCGGCTGTCGAAGAAATCGAAGACTCAACGAAGTTAAATAGATTGAAAATCATTCAAAAATCTATGTTTGTTCCTGCAATAGACTTGGCTATTAAATTCGCAAACAACGATTTTTGACAGATTTCTTGCCGTCAGGCAATCCCAAAAATAGAATTCAAAAATCAGAAAATCAACGGGTTGAGTTTCAAATTGGAGAAAAAGATGGTCATTTGCCTTCCTGAAAGGAAAAATGGAATCTTTTGTGGAGAAAAAATGTGAAAAACCTGCTTGACTTCCTGCAGCAATTCTGAAATGTTGAAATGCGGCAGCAAGACCGGTTGCAGGAAAACGGCAACATGTTTTTCGGGTGAAAATGTGTAATTATCAGTGAATTGTATTTTGCTGTCGAAATCATCGCAGCAGCATTTTTCATCGAAATGGACGACCTTGAGATGTTCCTCAAACTCAGCAACATTCATGTGATGATGCGGATGATTTTGGCAGTGTTCGCAAAGGCGCGAAGCGTCGCCGAAACTGCTCAAAAGATGATGGTCTTCGGTGCAATAGTGGAAATTCACGTTCCATCCTATCGAAACGAAGAGCACCAAAAGTGCCATCAGTGAGGATACTATCTGCAAAATGCGTTTTTTCACGCCGCAAAGATAGTAAACTTATTTGATAGTGATGCCATTACATTTTTCCAACTGTTTGATGGCTCGCGCTTTCCTCCCTGACGAACTAACAAGGATTTCTTGTAAGTCTTTAGAAGCTGTTTAAAATGGATAAGTAACTGTTCAAAATCAAGCTACATAATA
>JAGHSL010000082.1 GCA_018065885.1 Candidatus Limimorpha equi | reverse complement strand
TCCGTGTGATGAACGGCACCATGCGCACCAACGATTTAGTGAAATTCTTCGCCACTGGCAAGGAATACAATGCCGATGAAATCGGTGTGCTGCAACTGAAACAGGTTCCGAGAGACTATCTTTCGGCTGGCGATGTCGGCTACATCATTTCGGGTATCAAGACATCGAAGGAAGTGAAGGTGGGCGATACCATCACGCACGTCGAAAGGCCTTGCGCCGATCCGGTTGCGGGTTTTGAAAATGTGAAGCCGATGCTGTTTGCGGGTATCTATCCTGTCGATGCTGATGATTACGAAGAGTTGCGTGCATCGTTGGAAAAACTGCAATTGAACGATGCTTCCTTGGTTTGGGAACCTGAATCATCAGCGGCTTTGGGCTTCGGTTTCCGCTGCGGTTTCTTGGGCCTGCTGCACATGGAAATCGTTCAGGAACGCCTTGACCGTGAGTTCAATATGGATGTCATCACGACTGTGCCTAATGTCTCGTTCAAGTGCTTCATGACCGACGGCAATATGGTCGAGGTACACAATCCGAGCGGCTTGCCCGAAATCACTAAGATTCATCATACCGAGGAACCTTATATCATTGCGCAGATTATTTCGAAAAATGATTTTGTCGGCCCGATTATGACGCTTTGCATTGAGCGCCGTGGCGTGATGAAGAATCAGGTCTATCTCTCCACCGACCGTGTGGAACTGACTTTCGAAATGCCGTTGAGCGAAATCGTGTTCGACTTTTACGATAAACTGAAATCCATTTCAAAAGGCTATGCATCCTTCGATTACCATATTGCTGGTTATCAGGAAGCCAATCTTGTGAAATTGGACATTATGCTGAATGGCGAATCGGTCGATGCTTTGTCGACGCTCATTCACCGCGACCATGCTTACGATTTTGGCCGCCGCATGTGCGAAAAATTGAAGGAACTGATTCCACGACACCAGTTCGACATTGCCATTCAGGCTGCCATCGGAGCAAAAATCATTGCCCGCGAAACCGTGCGTCAGGTACGTAAGGATGTGACGGCGAAGTGCTACGGCGGCGACGTTTCGCGTAAACGCAAACTGCTTGAAAAACAGAAGGCTGGTAAGAAACGTATGCGTCAAATCGGCAATGTGGAAGTGCCGCAGTCGGCTTTCCTTGCTGTGCTGAAATTGGACTAAACTAATCGGTCTTTATGCCGTTTTTGAAAATATAACCCCGTCATTGATTAACATGGTATTTATATATACTGATAACGAAAAAAAAAGCTACTGGCTTTTGGCTTCTTGCTACTGGCATTTTGGCTCAATAATAAGGAAATAATTCAAAGTTAAATGATTAAGTGAGCCAATAGCCAAAGGCTAAAAGCCAAAAGCGTTTTCTGAAAATGTAATATAATTGCCAAAAAAGATTTATCCATCACTGATTGAAATGAACAACGAACTGCTTTATCAAATTGCCTTGACCTTGCTTCCTGGCGTTGGCGACATTGTCGGGAAGAAATTTGTCGCTTATTGCGGCAGTGCCGAGGCCATTTTCAAGGAAACGAAAAAGTCGTTGGAAAAGATTTCCGGAATGCGCGAAGTCACTATTGAAGCTATCACTTCTAAGAAAGATGTGTTGGCACGTGCCGAAAAGGAAATCCGTTTCATCGAAGATAACCATGTACAGCCTTTGTTTTATCTCGATGCCGACTATCCGCACCGTTTGTTGCAGTGCGACGACAGTCCGCTGATGCTATATTATAAAGGCAATGCCAATCTGAACGCAAATCGTGTGGTCGCCATTGTCGGCACGCGCAACATCACCGAATACGGAAAGGAAAACTGCCAGCAACTGATTGAGGACTTGAAACAGGATGATGTGATGATTGTCAGTGGTTTGGCTTACGGCGTAGACTCTTGCGCACATCGTGCTTCGGTGAAAAACGGCATCCCGACTGTAGGTGTCATGGGTTGCGGCTTGCAGATGGTTTATCCATCAGCGAACAAGCAGATTGCCGAGGAAATGCAGCAAAATGGCGGCATTTTGACAGAATGTATGAGTGGCACCCAACCCGACCGCGAGAATTTTCCGCGTCGAAACCGTATCATAGCAGGTATGGCTGATGCTGTTGTCGTCATCGAATCGGCTTTGAAGGGCGGTTCGCTGATAACGGCGGATTTGGCTAATAACTATAACCGCGATGTGTTTGCTTATCCAGGTCGCGTGATGGACATCTTCTGCCAAGGCTGTAACTATCTGATTCGCACCAACCGAGCCCATCTCATGGAAAGCGTCACCAATCTGCGTTATGTAATGCGTTGGGATGTGCCGCAAAAAGCAGAAGAGCGTCAGACCTCGATTTTCCGTGAGTTCACCGATGAGGAAAAAATGATTATGGATTGTTTCGGCGACAGCAGCATTGTCAGTCTGGACGACATCATCGTAAAGACGGAATTGCCGACAACGAAAATCGCCTCTTTATTGTTGAATCTGGAATTCGATGGCGTGCTGATGGCAATGCCAGGGAAAAGGTATCAGAGGGGAATTTAAGATTTGAGGATTTACAATTCCAAGATTTAATCGGGCGATTTTCTGCAAATAATTTTGTTTGTATCAAAAAAATAGCAGTAATTTTGCGCAAATTCTAAAAAGGAAAGAGATGCCGATAATGATTCCAATTCAAGTTCAAGTGCCTCCTACATGCATGATTAATGTTGAGGAACTACAATCTCAAATAACAGAATATGCGCAGTCGCTGGTAGATGATGCGGTCAATGCCCATCGCAAAGTATATTCAGCAGCGGAATTGGCTTCGCATACCTGTTCCCCTGAGGAATTACGCGATGACTTGATAACCCGAGTGAAGGCTCATTTCCATTCTGAAGCATGAAAGTCATTATTGAAGCGCAAGTCCAGCAAAGCCTGCGCCAATTTTATGATGCATCTCTAAGATTACACCCTTCGTTAGACGAAGCAACGGTAACAAATAAGATTATCCGTTTGTACGAAGCAATAAATAGTCTCCGCTTGTTTTCATATAAACATCCTGTGTCCACTTTTAATCGTACATGGATTTCCATCGGCTATCGGGATTTAGTGGTGGAAGATATTCATATCGCATACGAAATATCTGAATTTGAGGATGGGGAAGCCTTTGTCCATGTGGTAGATGCTGAACATAGCTTGTTGCATCATAACTAATTATGGTCTCAAATTTCTGGAATACGAGGTTTAAGGATTGAATCCGAGTCACTTATACAAAACCAAAAATATATGTTCGGTAAAGTAATCAAATCAACGGGAAGCTGGTATATTGTTCTGGATGAGAACGGTAGGCAATGGGAATGCCGTTTGCGTGGCAAAATCCGGTTGGACGGATTGCGCTCGACAAACCCGGTTGCGGTGGGCGATAATGTGGTTTTTGAGCAGGAACCTGGCAAGGAAACCGGTGTCATCAAAAGCATACAGGAGCGTAACAATGTGATTGTCCGCAAGTCGGTCAATCTCAGCAAGGCATCGCACATCATCGCTTCCAATGTCGATTTGGCCATTGTGGTCGCCACCATCGCCGAACCGCGTACATCCACTGGCTTCATCGACCGTTTTTTGGTGACAGCCGAAGCCTATCACATTCCTTGTGCATTGATTTTCAACAAGTGCGACCTTTATTCCGAAGATCAGATTGAAGACATGTGCGTGCTGATGGAATATTATCAGGAATTAGGTTACACCTCGTTTGGCGTTTCGGCCAAAACGGGTTTCCAAATTGAAGAATTGCGTGCCTTGATGAAAGATAAAATCTGCCTTTTTTCAGGTCATTCGGGCGTCGGAAAATCGGCTTTGGTGAAGGCCTTGGAACCTTCGCTGGATGTGCGTATCGGTGCCATTTCCGATGTGCATCACAAGGGCAAACACACAACCACTTTTGCCGAGATGCATCATCTCGATTTTGGAGCCTGGATAGTGGATACGCCTGGAATTAAAGAGTTTGTGCTTTACGATTTGGAGAAGGAGACCCTTGCCCAGCGTTTCCCCGAAATGCGAAATCTGATGAGCGAATGTCGTTTCACGAATTGCACGCATACCCACGAACCGGGCTGCGCCGTGAAAGCTGCTGTCGAAAACGGCGACATCGCCGACTGGCGTTATGTCAACTACATCCGCATGATGAATGATGAAGACCATGATTCCATGAAAATGGAGGAAGAATAGTTAATTCACATCAATTCATGAATAATTTGTGGCATTTTACGTTTGACAAGAAAACAATTGCTACGTTGAAATGCGTTACAACTTATTAACGAGAAAAAGCCTTGACCATGGTCAAGGCTTTTTTAATGCAAAGAAAACAGATTCAAATCGATTTGGATAAAATAACTGATGACTTCCTCATTTTGTCTTCACCAATTTCACTGTCTGGCTACCCACTTCCGAACTGACGTTGATGAAGTAAACGCCAGCACCCAATTCATTCAATCGGTTTTCCAACGATGTATGATTCAAGCCGTTGAAATGACGAGCGAAAATGAAACGACCGGTGTAATCGTAAACGCTAAGTTCCGCCTCTGCACCTTCCTTCAAAGCCACTCTCACGTTGCCAAAAGAAGGATTCGGGTAAACACTGATGATTTCCGAAACCTCGCTTGGCAATTCATGGACAGGAAGAATATCCAATCCTTTCACAAAATCAGGGATGCCATAACCATATTGATATTCAATAGTATCTGGATTTTCAGCATGGTCAGAACAGTTTCGCACGGCATCACGAATTTCGGCTGCCGTAGCATTCGGGAATGCCTGCCAGAAACAAGTCACCATACCTGCCATGACCGGACAAGAAAACGAAGTGCCGCTTCCATGATAATAACCGCCATCAGGACTGGCGACGTAAGTATTATATCCCATAGCCATCACATCCGGCTTGATGCGGCCATCGTAGGTAGGTCCGACGGAACTGAAAAACGCACGACTGCCATTTTCATCGACTGCACCAATCGTAATCACGCCATCAGAATCAGCGGGAACGCCCAAAGTACATACACCATCGCCTTCATTGCCAGCGGAATTCAAGCAAACCATGCCACGGGTTGCAGCAATGTTGGCGCCAATGGTCATCGGAGCGGTTTGGCCATCATAATGTTCAAAAGGATGACTCCACTCAGTCATGTCGAAATCAATGTAACCCAAGGAAGTTGAACACACATCTACACCAAGGCTATCGGCGTATTCAGCACCCGAAACCCAGTTGTATTCCTCAATGATATTTTCCTGATTGCCGTCTTCCGTATGAATCAGATAGAAAGAAGCCTTTGGTGCAGTTCCTACAAAAGTCTGAGGATCATAACCACCGATTGTGCTGAGGCAAGCCGTACCGTGAGAACTTTGGGTATAGACCGAAGTGCTGCCATAGACAAAATCGCGCGTGCCCAACAGACGGCCTTCTTCCCTCATGTTGTCGAAAGCGTGATGCTGGTCTGCGCCAATGAAACCGCCATCCAAAACGGCAATGACCATGCCCTCGCCCTGATAGCCGCTATCGTGCAAGGCAATGCCATTCAACTGGTTGATTTGCGTATAAGCCTCACCATAATATCCTCTTGTTGGATTTTCGGCAGGCGAGAAATCCATTTCCTT
>JAGHSL010000449.1 GCA_018065885.1 Candidatus Limimorpha equi | reverse complement strand
TTCAATATCAGCGGTTCGCTCTTTGTTGAAAAAGAAACCGATGAAAACATCCGTTCCAGCGCACAGGGCGTTTTCATGATGATGACCAACGGCTTCGGTGCCACCATCGGCACCCTGAGTGCCCAAGCTATCGTGAACGCTTTCACGCATTACGAGGAAGTTGAAGGCATTGGCTACACCGTCGGCAATGCGGCCAATTCTTGGTCGACCGTGTGGTATATCTTTGCTGCATTTGCTTTGGTGGTTGCTGTTACATTTGCCATAGTTTTCAAGTATAAGCACAATCCAACGGCAGAAAAATAGTTCAAATAGTTTATAGTTCAAAATTGTTCAAATGCGCTACGCGCGATAAAAAATCAAATCATATAACACACAATTATCTATGAAGCAAGTCCGATATTTTGAAGACCTTGAAGTTTGGCAAGCTGCACGCATATTCGCAAAAAGAATATTCGAAATAACCGATTCTGAAAAGTTCAAATGGGAACACAGGCTGACGGAACAAATGCACGCCTCATCTGGTTCTATCATGGATAACATCGCAGAAGGTTATGAAAGAAATGGAAATAAAGAATTCATCAATTTCCTATACTATTCAAAAGGTTCATGCGGTGAGATTAGAAGTCAACTGACAAGATGTCTCGATGTTGGACTTATTTCCGAAGACGATTACAAAATCCTGAGACAGCAAGCTATTGAAATATCTGTTGCAATATACAATCTCATCAATAGCATTTATGATTCTGGTTTCAAAGGAGTTAAATATTGTCGTCCAAATGAAAAAGCGCAGTAAAAACAATCATAATAGTTCAAATGCGCTTCGCGCTATAAATAACGAAATTGTTCAAAACAGTTCAAATCATTTTTCGGCGAAAATTTTTTGAACAATTTTGAACAATTTTGAACTTCTTCAAATCATATTTTTCCACTTTAACCTCTCGCAATGAAGCAATACCTCGACCTCTTACAACACATCCTTGACCACGGCGTTCAGAAAGGCGACCGCACGGGAACCGGCACCATCAGCGTGTTCGGCTACCAGATGCGTTTCGACCTTCAGGAAGGATTTCCGCTTGTGACCACGAAAAAGGTTCATCTGAAATCCATCATCCACGAACTGCTGTGGCTTTTGAGCGGCGACACGAACATCAAGTACCTGCACGACAACAAAGTGAGCATCTGGGACGAGTGGGCCGACCCTAACGGCGACCTTGGCCCCGTTTACGGCGCCCAATGGCGCAACTGGAACAACGAAGGCATCGACCAGATAAAGGAAGTGATTGAAAGCATCAAGAGCAATCCGAACAGCCGCCGCCATATCGTAACGGCATGGAATCCATCGGTTTTGCCTGATGAGCATGAGAAAGATTTCTCCGCCAACGTCGCAGCCGGAAAAGCCGCACTTCCACCCTGCCATGCATTTTTCCAATTCTATGTGGCCGACGGAAAACTATCGTGCCAACTCTACCAGCGCAGCGCCGACGTGTTTTTAGGCGTGCCTTTCAACATTGCCTCCTACGCCCTGCTGACCATGATGGTGGCACAGGTCTGTGGCTTGCAGCCCGGCGATTTCGTCCACACCTTCGGCGATGTCCACATCTACAACAACCTGATTGAGCAAGTGAAGACGCAACTTTCGCGCGAACCGCGTCCATTGCCGACCATGAAACTCAATCCGGAAATCAAGGACATCTTTGCCTTCAAATACGAAGATTTCACCCTTGAGAATTACGATCCTTATCCGGCCATCAAAGGAGAGGTTAGTGTGTAGGATTTGAATTTATACCTATTAATTAATGGTTTTCTGTTATCGGTTATCAGTTTACAGTAATCTGTTGACTTATAACCGAAAACTGAAAACCGAAAACCAACAAGAAAATGACAATATCCATCATAGTAGCGTTAGCCGAGAACCGTGCCATTGGAAAAAACGGTGATCTGATTTGGCATCTTTCAAACGACCTGAAGCATTTCAAGCAAATCACAACGGGGCATTCGGTCATCATGGGCTACAAGACTTACCTGTCGTTACGCAATCACAAGCCTTTGCCCAACCGCCGTAACATTATCATTTCCACGCGACTCGACGAAGCTCCCGAAGGATTCGAACTAGCACCATCCATTCCCGATGCCATGAAATTAGTGGAAAACGAGGAAGAAGTTTTCATCATCGGCGGCGGACTGATTTATGCGCAATTTTTACCAATTGCCGACAAGCTTTATCTGACGCGCCTTGAGAAGTCTTTCGAAGCCGACACCTATTTCCCATACATCAATTTCGACGAATGGAACCTGCTTGACATGGAAGTCATCGACAATGACGAACAGGTCGATTTCGTTTACCGTTTCGAGGAATGGGAACGCAAGGCGGAATGACAATAGTTTGATTTAGAACAATAACAGAAAAAGCCGTCGCAAGCGACGGCTTTTTTCATTAAACGGAGTCCGATCTCACTCACTTAACCCTAGCTTTCATTTCTTTTTCCAAGGCTTTTTCTCCTTGGTCCAACTGATACAGCGGATTGTATTTTCCGCGTGGGAGGTCTGTCAGGCTGAAACTGTTGCATTTACGTGCTGCCACGATATTATCTGTGACAGCCGTGTTAATCAAAGTCGCGGTAACAGAGATAAGTTGGCCGACCAGCGAACTATTGCCCGAATCAACCGAGCAATCCAAGAAGTATTCACAACTTCTGTCAAACAGGATTTCATTGGTATGGGTCGATTTGATGACATAACTGATGTCGGTCTCAATGCCAAAGCCTTGCTTTTCCCATTTGTCGATTGTGGTGAAAATCACGGCATCAGCACCGAATACTTGACCAAACATCCCAACATTTTGCTCAACGAACATCTCAGCATCGTAAGCGCTTTCGGCCTTGAAAATATCCATAGCCAAATGCGGAGAAACGACATAATAGCCCATTTCGACCAACGGACGGCTAATGGAAGTGTAAAGGAACTCCTTGGCATCAACGCAAG
>JAGHSL010000416.1 GCA_018065885.1 Candidatus Limimorpha equi | reverse complement strand
GGTTTCTTCAGTTTCCATATTTTCGACGTTCTCCTTTACGGTTTCATCGTCTTGAATTTCAGTATTTTTGTTTTCTTCCATTGCTGTTTGATAATTAAAAAATGCACTTGGTTTAATCAAAAGTTTTGCCAATCTGCTTCGTTTGACAAAATGTCACGTTTTATGTTTTCAATGTCGTCAGATTGATTCGAGTTTGTATATGAATTTTTCAGGAAGTTCTTCCTCTTTTATGAACATAGTCATGTAAATGGGCAAATAGGTCGTTTTTCCTTTAATCGAAATATTATCGTTCTGTAAGACAATGCCTTCCGGAATTCCAAAACTGTCATTTGACAAAAGATAGGTCAATGATGCGTGGCGAATGTAATCTTTGCCGGATTTTACTTCAATCGGAATTACGGAACCGTTTTTTTCAATTAGAAAATCGACTTCGCCGTTTTTCTTGTTATTATAATAGAACAGGTTGAATTGGCGGGCTGTCAATTCCTGTGCCACGAAATTCTCGTAAATTGCACCGTAATTTATCGTACATTCACCTGTTAAGATTTTCACTTGCAGACCATTGGCATACATTGCACACAACAGTCCAACATCGTTCAGAAACAATTTGAAAAGACTTCTTGATTTTGACAGAAGCAAAGGAACAACAGGCTCAGAAGCATTGAAAGTTGGCAAGGCTACTCCTGCATCTTTCAACCAGATGAAACTATTTTCGTAACGGCTAAACTTCTGATTTTCATTGAGTTTTTTTAGAATAAACCGCTTGTTTTTGCTGCTGAGTTCGGAAGGAATCAATGAGAGAATCTCTTCAAGATAAAGTTTGTTGCCATAGTCGTATTGGGCAATGTCTTTTTTGTATAGTTCAATGATAGCTTTTTGAATTTCAATAACTTCCGCAATATTGTTGGTCTTGATGTAGGTGTCGACAACGGCTGGCATACCGCCAACAACAAGGTACAAATTGAAAAACTTCATGATTTGCCGATGGACAAATTCATCGACAGGTGTCTGCTTGTCAAACGATTGCTTCAAGTGCAGGAAGACTTCTTCTGAACAATTGTTTGCCATTAGAAATTCTTCGAAATCAAGCGGATGCATTGTCATTATGGAAAGATACCCGACAGGGAACGACCTTATGTCTTTCAGTTCCACACCAAGCAATGAACCGCTCATCACGTATCTGTAACTGCCTTCATCCACAAGGAATTTTATTGCGGTGACAATCTCCTTGCAGCATTGCACTTCATCTAAGAAAATCACGGTTTTGCCTTTCAGCAAACGTTTGTTTGCGAGCAACGACAGACTGCGAAGCAGATCTTGGGCGTTTGTGGTCTTTTCAAACAGCTCCTTGGCTTCGACATTTTCCAGGAAATTGATTTCCACAAACGAGTCGGCTTCTTCCTTCAGCACTTTTCTGATGGTGAATGTCTTTCCTACTTGCCTTGCTCCTGTGATTAGAAGAGCTGATTTCATCGTGGAAGAAAGCCATTTTTTAATATTATTTTCTATATTTC
>JAGHSL010000255.1 GCA_018065885.1 Candidatus Limimorpha equi | reverse complement strand
ATATGTCAGACATCAAACCTAGTGAAATATCAAGCATACTGCAAATGCAACTCCAAAATCTGAACAATGAAGTTCATTTTGAGGAAATTGGCAAGGTGCTTCAAGTGAGCGACGGCGTGGCCCGTGTCTATGGTCTTGAAAAGGTCCAGTCAAACGAACTGGTTCAATTTGAAAACGGGACGATGGGTGTTGTGCTCAACCTGGAAGAAGACAACGTCGGTGTCGTGCTTTTTGGCCCTACCGAAGGCATCAAGGAAGGCGAAACCGTAAAGCGCACACAGCGCATTGCATCAGTCATGGCTGGCGATGGCATGTTGGGCCGTGTAGTCGACGGATTAGGTAATCCTATTGACGGGAAAGGCCCTATCAAAGGCAAGACCTACGAAATGCCTCTCGAGCGTAAAGCTCCCGGCGTCATTTTCCGTCAGCCTGTGAATGAGCCATTGCAAACGGGATTGAAGGCCGTCGACGCCATGATTCCTATCGGTCGTGGACAGCGTGAACTTATCATCGGCGACCGCCAGACGGGTAAGACTGCCATAGCCATCGACACCATCATCAACCAAAAGGAAAATTTCAAGAATGGCGATCCTATTTACTGTATCTATGTAGCTATAGGTCAAAAGGGTTCAACTATTGCCAGTCTGGTTAACACGCTTGAATCACACGGAGCCATGGACTATACCATTGTGGTTTCTGCCACCGCATCCGACCCCGCTGCCATGCAGTTCTATGCCCCGTATGCAGGTGCTGCCATTGCTGAATATTTCCGCGACACAGGTCGACATGCGCTGATTATCTACGACGACTTGTCGAAACAAGCTGTGGCATACCGCGAAGTTTCCTTGATTTTGCGTCGTCCTCCAGGGCGTGAAGCATATCCTGGTGATATTTTCTATCTGCATTCACGTTTGCTTGAACGTGCAGCCAAAGTCATTAAGAATGATGATGTTGCCCGCAAGATGAACGACCTGCCAGATAGTTTGAAAGACATCGTGAAAGGCGGCGGTTCAATGACAGCATTGCCAATCATCGAAACACAGGCTGGCGACGTTTCAGCTTACATTCCAACCAATGTGATTTCAATTACCGATGGTCAGATATTCCTTGAAACGGGCCTCTTCAATGCAGGTATACGTCCAGCTATTAACGTCGGTATTTCAGTATCGCGTGTCGGCGGTAATGCCCAAATCAAGTCAATGAAAAAAGTGGCAGGCACCCTGAAGCTTGACCAGGCACAATTCCGTGAAATGGAAGCCTTCTCGAAATTCGGCGCCGAACTCGATGCAGCCACCATCGCCATCCTTGACAAAGGTACAAAGAATGTGGAATTGCTGAAACAGAATCAATATTCGCCTATGCCTGTTGAAAAGCAGATTGCCATCATGTTCTGCGGAACCAACGGACTGCTCAATAAAGTACCGGTCAACCGTGTACGCGAATTTGAAAAGCAGTATTTAGACATTATTGAGGCAAAGCACCGCGACATTCTCGACCAACTGAAATCAGGCAAAATCGACGATGACATCAAGGCTGTCCTGAAGGAAGAGGCTTTGACGCTCAGCGAACAATTCAAATAACAGGCTGCGAGACAACGAGACAACGAGGAATCGTGGTCTCGCAATCTCGAAGGCCCGCGATCTCGAAATCAAACAACTAAGCAATGGCATCACTGAAAGAAATACGCGCACGAATCGCATCGGTAGCTTCGACACAAAAAATCACCAGTGCCATGAAAATGGTGTCGGCAGCAAAACTGAAAAAAGCCGAGGCTACGACCTTGAAGTTCGTCCCTTATAAAACCAAGCTTTCCGAAGCACTGACGAATTATCTCAGTTCGGTGAAGGAATCGGTCAACATTCCGCTTGCCGAGCACAGAGAGGTCAGGAAAGTGGCACTGATGGCATTTTCGTCGAACAGCGGCTTGTGCGGTGTCTACAACTCCAACATCAACAAGCTTTTCAAGGTCATCTACGATGAATATGCCGCACAAATCGGTGCTGAGAACATCCTGATTTACACCGTAGGCAAGAAAATCAACGACTACATGAAGCGCGTCGGACTTCCCGTCGAAAAGCATTATCATGAACTCAGTGAAAAACCGAGCTACGATTCGGCTTGCGAAATCAGCGACATGTTCGTCGACATGTTCCTCAAGGGCGAAGTCGACAAGGTGGAATTGATTTTCAACCACTACAAGAACACAGGCGTTCAGATTCCGCAACGCGAAGCCGTGTTGCCGCTTTCCACCGACATTGAAACGGCCAACGACAGCAAAGCCTCATTGGATTACATCGTTGAACCTTCTAAGGAAGAATTTGTCAACGAACTGGTGCCTAAGGTTTTACGCACCAACTTCTACTCCACCATGCTCGATGCCTTCACGGCAGAACACGGTGCCCGCACCACTGCCATGCACATTGCATCCGACAATGCCGAGACCTTGTCACAAGAGCTGAAGATACTCTACAACAAGGCACGTCAGGAAGTCATCACCAACGAACTGATTGATATTGTCGGCGGCGCTGAGGCGTTGAATGGATAATACGAAATCAATTATTTGAGATGCGATGGATCGCGTTTCAACATACAAAGACCGTCATTCATTGAATGGCGGTCTTTCTCAATATTAGTAAACCTATCCTTATTGCTCTGGATGGTTTCTATTGAATTCAGGATATGCTCCAAGCGGCTCTTGTCATTAATTCTCTCTCTCATAAATCAAGATTTTATCACGGTTAGCACTATCCTCAGCAAAAGGCAAAAGTCGCCCATCTTCCACCAAATCCACATCACGGTTTATAGCCTGCTTCAACGCACACATGATGCGCGAAATGGTGAATAAGGAAATCCGTGCCGATTCATCATACTGGACAAGAATATCCACATCGCCGGCATCCGTTTCCTCGCCACGTGAGCATGAGCCAAAAAGCCATGCCTTGGTAACAGGCTGATTAGCAAGCACCATCTGAATTACAGGAATCATATTTTCGACAGAAGCACTTAACATCGTTTTTTCATTTTATTTTGCAAAATTAGTAAAATTGTGGTAAAAACAAAGGCAATTTATGACACATTTATGGCAATTAGTGTTTTCGGAAATCATAACTGGATTTTTTCTATCTTTGCGGCAATGAAACTGAAACATCTCATATTGTCTTTCGCCGTGTTTGCGGCTTTGTTTTCCTGCACAAGGACAGACGCTCCATTGCCTGAAGAGGACATGCTTTATCGCGTGGAGTGCTTCTATCAGCAGAATCCTGACAGTGCCTTGCAGATTCTCGACACACTGAATGTTTCGGCACTTTCGGAAAAGGAACAGGCTCACTATTGCCTGTTAGAGGCCTTGCTCATCGGCAATACCAAAAGATATGATGCCGAGTTTGATTCGCTGCTGCATGTGGCTGAAGACCATTTCATCGGCAGCAAAGACAAGTACCACGAAGCACTGACCTTATGGCTCGTTTCAAACAGCTCGACCAACAGGCAACAGCCTGAACAGATTTCCCTTGACGCCCTGCTGAAAGCGC
>JAGHSL010000349.1 GCA_018065885.1 Candidatus Limimorpha equi | reverse complement strand
ATTAATAAGGTATATTATTTCTGAGGGTCGTGATTTCCATCAGAATGCTAAAAGTAACAAAGTAACAGTAACAAAGTAACATTGGCTTGCCAGTAGTCATCGCGTCACCGCCAATAGCCCCGATCCCTATCGCCGCAATAGCATCTCCAACTGCAATAAGAGATAACACGGAGAAAAGCAAGGGATGACACGGAGGCGGTGACGCCCAGAGTGCTGGCAGAACCAAGGGCGACGCGCGAAAATACAAACCAAACGGCGAAAACTTACGGCGAATTGTGTTTGCAAAAATCAGTGCCAATTTATGCGCTTGCTCCCTGCGCACCCTGAGCCTGTCGAAGGGGCTTGTCGAAGGGCGCATCCAGAATTTCTGTGTAATCCATGCAATCTGCGGTTTAAAAAACATCCGTGTCAATCCGCCAAATCCGTGTTCGTCTTCAATCGGTGTTTCCCGTTTATCAGGTTTCGGAAATGAAAGACTTGCGAGATCGGAAAATATGTGTACTTTTGCAGTCGAAAAACTCAAACGATATGGAACAAACTGTTGATAGAACGGTATTTAACGAAGCGCAATTGGCATTGCTGAATGCGTTTTCAAGCCTTACATCTGAGAAAGATTTGCTGCTGCTGAAGCAGGCTATTTCGGAATTTTTCGCCAAACGTGCCGATGAGGAAATGGAAAAACTATGGGAATCAGGCGAATGGAATCAGCAAACACTTGAAGATTTACGGACAGCCCATTACCGCACTCCATACAAAAAATGAGCCGACTTGTCGTTTTAGATACCAATTGCTTGGTGCATGATTTCCATCCATAGCCCTTATCGTCCTGCATGGCAGGCCTTTAGGGAAGGAAAATATGTATTGTGTGTCAGCGACGAAATCCTCAACAAATATCAGGAGATTATAGAGCGTGTTGCAAATTCATTTGTTGCCCAAAATATTGTTGAAGCGATAGTCAACAGTCCCTGTTGCCGTTTTTATGCCCCACACTTCCACTTTGGGCTTATCCGTCAGGATTATGATGACAATAAATTTGTCGACTGCGCCATCCAAGCAGGCGCGGATTTCATTGTAAGTGAAGATTCCCATTTCAACGTCTTGAAAGAATGCGATTTCCCCAAAGTCGTTGTCATCGGTTTGGACGAATTTGTAGCGGAGTTTTATTAAACCCTCAGCGACAAAGAGCAACTACATCAGCAACGAGTTTTTACAACCTTTGCAGCGATGAGGAAATAAAGCTCAGGCAGCAGGAGAGAAAACGCAAATTTCCATATATGAATCATTAATTTTTTTGCCAGTCAAATTATTAACGGGCGATTATCGGTAACTTGTGTTTGCTAAAAATCAGTGCCAATTTATGCGAAGCATCCAAAAATTTCTGTGTAATCCATGCAATCTGCGGTTAAAAAAAACATCCGTGTCAATCCGCCAAATCCGTGTTCGTCTTCAATCGGTGTTTCCCGTTTATCAGGTTTCGGAAATGAAAGACTTGCGAAATCGGGAAATATGTGTACTTTTGCAATCGAAAAAGGGGAAAAATTATGGCATTAGCAATTAAATCCATACCGACACTTACAGGCGAAGATGCCTCACGTTTTGTCGATGAAGCGGAAAAAGCTTCTGAAAACGCTGGCAATCTTGATTTTAGCGAAAAAATCGCAATAGCCGTTGCTATTCTGAAAAAAGCCAATATGATGTAGTGCTGTTATGGGGAACTTTTTGTTTGACGACTGCGTGTTCAGCGAATTAACTGAAGAAATCATCCAATCAAGTGATGCTTTTTCATGCAAAAACAATGACTTGGATGAATTCTTCAATGTGGATTCATTTCATTATAGTCGGCAATTGCTTGGTAAGACATATTGTTTCCGTCTTGCTGCCAATGTCCGTAAAATTGTATGTGCTTTTACGATTTCGAACGATAGCATCAGGGTTGACGATTTGCCAAACAGTAGGGGAAAGAA
Source organism: Candidatus Limimorpha equi (assembly GCA_018065885.1). Taxonomy (GTDB): domain Bacteria; phylum Bacteroidota; class Bacteroidia; order Bacteroidales; family F082; genus Limimorpha; species Limimorpha equi. The sequence continues at coordinate 4,202 of JAGHSL010000349.1, read as the reverse complement.
GATAAAAAGCGTTGTCCCAAGAGAGAAAAGCATGAGACGCTTTCCTGGAGTTTTGATCGGACGATTGGGCGTTTCACAAGAGTTTCAAGGAAAGGGTATTGGAACCGAACTGATGGATTTCATAAAGTCTTGGTTTGTTGTCTCAAATAAAACTGGATGCCGTTTCCTAATCGTTGATGCTTATAATGACAAGAATACGTTAAACTATTATGAATCAAATGGTTTTAAGTATTTGTTTTCAACAGAAAATCAAGAATACCTATCCATTTTTAGAGAAGAGGAAACGCAAGGCGAATCGCTAAAAACCCGTTTGATGTATTTTGACTTGATTGAATTGACACGTTTCGAATAGTCATTATTTGTGAGAAAAACGCAAATTTCCATAAATGAATCAATAATTTCTTGCCAGTCAAATTATTAACGGAAAATTATCGGTAACTTGTGTTTGCAAAAATCAGTGTCAATTCATGCGAAGCATCCAAAATTTCTGTGTAATCTGTGTATAGCGGCTTTAAAACATCCGTATAGTAACAAACAATAAGAGCAGCAGGTTTTTCACTTGCCGCTCTAATTCGTTTATAATCTGTAAGACAATCGTTTACACCGTTGTTTCCTCAATTACCCTTGTCCCCATTGGGATGACATTGATCATGATTTCCTGTTTTTCATCGTCAAGGTCGATGGAGATGACATCACCGATGTGCATGTCTGAAGTGATGATCTTTTCAGCCAGTTCATCCTCAACATATTGCTGGATGGCACGCTTCAGCGGACGGGCGCCATACTGTTCGTCCCAACCCTTTTCGGCAATGAAATCCTTGGCCTTGGCCGTGAGTTCAAGGCGATAGCCCATTTCCTCGACACGTTTGAAGACATTGCGCAATTCGATGTCGATAATCTTATGAATGTCAGTCTTTTCAAGTGAGTTGAACATCACCACATCGTCAACACGGTTAAGGAATTCAGGAGCGAAAGTGCGACGCAAGGCATTCTCGATGACGCTTTGCGAATATTCGTTCTTGGCATTCTTCTTGGCTTCGGTGCCAAAACCGACACCCATTCCGAAATCCTTCAACTGGCGCGAACCAATGTTGGAAGTCATGATGATAATGGTGTTCTTAAAGTCGACCTTACGGCCTAAGCTGTCAGTCAGCTGGCCATCATCAAGCACCTGAAGCAACAGGTTGAACACATCGGCATGAGCTTTTTCGATTTCGTCCAAAAGCACGATGGAATAAGGCTTGCGGCGCACTTTTTCGGTGAGCTGACCGCCTTCTTCGTAACCCACATAGCCAGGAGGCGCACCGACGAGGCGCGAGACAGCGAATTTTTCCATGTATTCACTCATATCAATGCGGATAAGCGCATCTTCCGAATCAAAGAGATACTTGGCCAGAACCTTGGCTAAATACGTCTTGCCGACGCCAGTAGGACCGAGGAAAATGAACGAACCAATCGGGCGGTTCGGGTCTTTCAGCCCGGCGCGGTTGCGGCGGATGGCTTTCGTCACTTTCTTGATGGCTTCGTCCTGACCGATGACAGTGCCTGCCAATTCGGTTTCCATACTCATCAGACGGTTGCCCTCGTTTTGGGCGATACGTTGCACAGGAACGCCTGTCATCATGGCCACGACTTCCGCAACATTCTGTTCCGTAACTTCTTGACGGTTTGAGGTGGCGTTGTCGTCCCAGGCTTTCTTAGCTTTTTCAAGTTTGTCCATAAGTTTCACTTCTTCAGCGCGATACATACCAGCTTCTTCGAATTTCTGTTCGCTGATGGCGGCTTTCTTATCCTTGCGGACACTTTCTATTCGCTGCTCCAATTCCGTGATTTCGGCAGGAACATCAATGTTCTTAATGTGAACTCGCGCACCGGCTTCGTCCAAGGCATCGATGGCTTTGTCGGGCAGATGACGCTCGCTCATATAGCGGTTGGTGAGTTTCACGCAGGCTTCGATGGCTTCCGGCGTATAACGAACCAAATGATGGTCTTCGTAACGCGACTTGATGTTGTTCAGAATCTCAACGGTTTCTTCCGGCGTTGTCGGTTCGACCAGAATTTTCTGGAAACGGCGTTCCAATGCGCCATCTTTTTCGATGTACTGGCGGTATTCGTCAAGGGTGGTGGAGCCGATGCACTGCAACTCGCCACGTGCCAAAGCTGGTTTGAACATGTTGCTCGCATCGAGGCTGCCGTTGGCATTGCCCGCGCCGACCAAAGTGTGGATTTCATCGACAAAGAGAATGATGTCGGGATTCTTCTGCAACTCGTTGAGAATGGCCTTGATACGTTCCTCAAATTGACCACGGTATTTCGTGCCGGCCACCACCGAACCGATGTCAAGCATGACGACGCGTTTATTAAATAAGGTGCGTGGCACGCGATGTTGCGTGATGCGGATGGCAAGGCCTTCGGCAATGGCCGACTTGCCCACGCCAGGTTCACCAATCAGAATCGGGTTGTTTTTCTTGCGGCGACTGAGAATCTGAGCAATACGTTCCAGTTCGCGCTCGCGGCCAACAATAGGGTCAAGGCGGTTTTCTTCAGCGGCTTTGGTCAAATCGCGACCGAAATTATCCAAAACCGGCGTCTTGCTCTTGATGTTGCTGCTCTTCTTCGGGCGTTCCTTGCGGATTTCGTCCATGATGTCGTCGTCATCATCGTCATCGTCGTTGAAAATGCTGTTTGTCACATCTTCATCTTGCGTTGGTTCAGACTTTTGCGGTTCGGCAGGTGTGTTTTTTCCTGTCATGGTATAATATTTCAGCAGTTCCTGTTTGAAGTTGTCGTAAGTGATGGCTTCAAATTCCAGATTCTGTGAAATGATGTTGTTCTTTTCGTGTAGAATGGCCAGCATAAGGTGCTCGGAATGAACGATTTCGCTATGAAATTCCTTGGCAATGATGTAAGTGAATTTCAGCACACGTTCAGCCTGCTTGGTCAAAGGAATGGCCGTCATGCTGTCCTGAACCGGATTGCTGGTTTTCACCGATGCTTCCAGTTTCTTAGTGAAGATTTCAAGGTTCAGGTTCAGGTTTTCCAAAATTTTGATGGCACAGCTGCCGCCTTCGCGCAACATGCCTAAAAATAAATGTTCCAACCCCACGTAAACATTTCCTAATCGTTTCGCTTCATCATGACTAAATGTCAAAATGTCACGAACCCGAGGAGAGAATTTTGCATCCATATAGTGTTATTTTATTGGTTATCAAATCAATGAATATAATAACAGCAGCTTTTGCAGCTCGCCAATTTTTCACGGCAAAAGTACTAACAAAAATCAGTCCACGCCACCCAAACTGACAGATTATCAAAAAATGAATAAAATGGAAAAAAACGGCACACTGAAACGCAAAATTTACTATATTTGCACTTTATTTGAAAATAGTAAAAAGACTGCATATAATGGAAGGAGAAAACTTATCAGAAGAAAACTTGGGAGAAAAGATTATCAAGGTAAACCTTGAAAATCAAATGAAATCGGCTCACATCGACTATTCGATGTCGGTCATCATTTCGCGTGCTCTGCCCGATGTGAGAGACGGCATGAAGCCAGTTCACCGCCGAATTCTGTACGGCATGTTGGGTTTGGGCGTCACATCAAAAAGCGGTTACAAGAAATCGGCGAGAATCGTCGGTGAAGTGCTCGGTAAATACCATCCTCACGGCGACTCAGCCGTTTACGATGCCATGTGCCGTATGGCTCAGAACTGGTCGCTGCGTTATCCATTGGTAGATGGTCAGGGCAACTTCGGTTCGGTCGACGGCGATAGTCCGGCAGCCATGCGTTACACCGAGGCTCGTCTGAAAAAAATTGCCGAGGAAATGCTCGACGACCTTGAAAAAGACACCGTCGATTTCCAGAACAATTTCGATGATTCGTTGCAGGAGCCAACCGTTCTGCCTACGCAAATACCTGCTTTACTGGTCAATGGTACCAATGGCATTGCCGTCGGTATGGCCACCAACATGGCGCCACACAATCTGAGCGAATGTGTCGACGGCATTGTGGCTTACATCGACAACCGCGACATCACCGTTCAGGAACTGATGCAATACATCAAGGCACCTGATTTCCCGACTTACGGCGTGATTTACGGCTACGAAGGTGTCCGTGAGGCATTTGAGACGGGTAGGGGACGCATCGTTTTGCGCGGCGAAACGCATATCGAGGAACACAACGGCCATGAACGCATCATTGC
>JAGHSL010000381.1 GCA_018065885.1 Candidatus Limimorpha equi | reverse complement strand
TCGGGTCCAAAATGATGTTGAGGATGGCACCCGAGGCAATGCCAATCATGGCGAAACGGGCATTGCCTTGCAATCGGAGCTGGTTGTTGAGCGTCAGCGACGACATCATGAAAGGAGTGGCAATCAGAATGTAGCGCAAGTAATCATTGGCAAAGGGGAGAATGGCATCGGTGGCACCCAAGGCCCGCGACAAAGGCGAGATGAAAATGGAGCAAATCAATCCTGCCAAAGTGCCGAAAATGAGCGGACTGAAGAATCCAGTCGCCGCCATTTTGCCTGCATTTTCGCGTTGCACGGCGCCCAAAGCCCGCGAAATGTAATTGCCCGAGCCGTGTCCGAAAAAGAAGCCGCAGGCATTGATAAAGGCCATGTAAGCAAACGAAACGCCAACACCGGCCACAGCTTCAGTGCTGAGATGACCCACGAAAAACGAGTCGGCCATATTGTAAAGGCTCGTAACCAACATACTGATGATAGTTGGGATGGACATTCTCAGAATCAGCCTTTTGACGGGCTTCTGCGTCATCATCTCGTATTTTTCGTTGAGCTTCTGTTCGTCAAGATTCGTGTTCACGGCTAATTTTTAATGTCGTTGCAAAAGTACTACTTTATGAGAATGAAAATGATAAATCCGAGCCAAATAATCGTCCAAAGCGGCACGGTGATGCGGAACTGTTTGTGGAGGGTTTTGTGGCGAAAGACTTTCATGCCCAACCAGCATCCTAAACCGCCGCCTAAACGAGCGAAGTTGAGCAGCGTTTTTTCAGGAATGCGATGGGTCTTTTGCTTTGCCTTTGCTTTGTCAACGGCATACATGATGAAGCCTGAAAGGTTGATGACGGCAAGATAAATGAACAGCAAGGTAAGGGATATTCCACTCATGGTAAAAATAAAAAAGTCGCTGATGTTCAGCGACTTAATAATGGTTTGTGGAGCATAACGGAATCGAACCGATGACCTCTTGACTGCCAGTCAAACGCTCTAGCCAACTGAGCTAATGCCCCTTTTAACTGCGTTGAATCTTTCGATTTGCGGCTGCAAAGATAGGAAAACTTTCTTTCGTGCAAGTGTTTTGAAGAAAAAAAATGTTCAAAATGTAAAATTCACTGTATTTTTGCAGTCGAAAGAAATTGTTTTTGGAGGATTGCCTTATGGTTGCCCGCAAATGTTTTAATCTGATTGTGGCTTTCCTGCTTTTGTCGTTGTCGGCTTTTCCGCAGGAATTACTGCCTCGGCAAAGTGTTGAAAACCATAAATATGGCTATGTCGATGGCAAGGGTAATTTTGTCATAGCGCCTGCATTTGAATATGCCACACGTTTCAGTGGCGATTATGCCGTAATCCGTGAAAAGGGGAGGTTCGGCTATATTGACCGTTCGGGAAAAGTGGTCATCGAACCGGTTTATTATAAGACAGGCGGTTTCAGCGAAGGCTTGTTCCGTGTTCAGCAAGAGGAAAACGGCCCTTGGCTTTTCCTTGATGAAACAGGAGAAAAGGCTTTTGAAAAAGGTTTCCATTATGTCGGCAATTTTCATGATGGCGCGGCTGTCTTTGCCGAAAAGAATGATGATGGTGATGTCCATTACGGCTATATCGGCAAATCGGGAAACGTGATGGTGGAGCCGGTTTACAATTATGCCTACGATTTCATCGATGGAGTGGGGAAGGTGGTTTTGGAC
>JAGHSL010000280.1 GCA_018065885.1 Candidatus Limimorpha equi | reverse complement strand
TTGGCCGACAAATATTTCTGCAACTTCTCATTGTTCCAGTCGTTACCCGACTCCTGGGCCATCGACCAGCTCTTCCCTATCATTCCAATCCATCGTCTGGACGAAAAGCCGACCCATCTCGCCACCTTGCAGGACATCACTTGCGACTCGGATGGCAAGATTGCCAATTTCGTCACAAAGACCAACCAGCACACCATTCCGCTACACACCTTCGACGAGAAAGAGCATTATTACATAGGCGTGTTTCTCGTCGGCGCCTATCAGGAAATCCTCGGCGACCTGCACAACCTGTTTGGCGACACCAATGCCGTTCACGTTTCGGTGGATGAAAAAGGCTATTCCATCGACCAAATCATTGACGGAGAAACAGTTGCAGACGTATTGGAATACGTTCAATATAGCCCAAAGAAATTGGTTCGCAGCGTTGAAGCGTGGGTCACAAACTGTGTCAAAAACGGTAAGATTTCCGTTGAAGAAGGCAAAGAATTCCTTTCAAACTACCGTTCAGGGCTGTATGGCTACACTTATTTAGAAAACTAATCCCAAGCATCTATACATAACGCCATTCATTTGAAAGAAAATCAAGAAGTTGAATATCAGCTTCTTGATTTTTATTTTTACTAAACTATCGCTCTGGAACCGACAAACCACACCACATCATTTTCCTCAAATACGATATTGGCCGACGGATTCAGCATGAAATCATTATCACGCTCAACGGCAATCACCATGGCTTTGTAACGGTTAGAAAATCCCGATTCTCTGAGCGAGACATGGTAGAAAGGCGTTTGTTTCGTGACAACCATTTTATGTAAATCGACATCATTTTCAACCGTCTCACGGACAAGCACTTCGTCCTCAATCTCAACCTTGCCCTTCAATTTCACAATTTGTTCATCGCTACCTACAAAGGTAATTACATCCATCGGGAACAGCAAAAAATCCTTATCCGGCAAATCGAAGACCTTCCTGCCTCGCTCCACACTGACCACACTGATATTGTAATTGCTGCGGAAATCGGTTTCTGCAATTATCTTGCCCACATATTCACTATCTTGGCTCAACGACATTTTCTCCAATCGGAAATTTTCCTGCAAGACTTCAGGAACGGCAAACACCTGCAAATCATCACGTTTATTCATATTTTCAAGGAAACGGTTCTCAATCCTTTCGTAGAACCGCATGAAACGATTGGAAATGCGCAGCAGACCAAAAAACGCCAAGGCGATGCCGAACAATGCCAAATGATTGAAGTTGATATAATGCGTTAAAATATTGTAAACAAACAAAATAACAGCAATGTAACGAATGGCGAAAACGAGGCTGATAATGGTTTTATTGAAACGGTCAACTTTCATCAGCTTCTCATTGGCATGACGCGATTTGTGCTTGAAAGCCACCGCCCAAAGAAAAGGTGAAAGCACAATGAGCGTTATGGCACAATTGATGATGGAACTCCACACGCCTGGAATTAGGCGCATGATGTAGCCGTCAATAAAGAAGCAGACCAACATCAAGGCAATGATAATGGCGACATAAATCACCATGTTCTTTAGCTGACGCATCAGGAAAGAGCGCATATCGACCTGCTTGCCGCTTTTCACCTTTAAGCCAGTATCCTTGTTGCTGAACCTCTGCCGCCATTTTTCGGGAATGCGTTTTTCAAGCCAATTATAACACGGCAAAGCCGCATTAATTGTATAAGGTGTAAGGAAAGTGGTGATGATGGACACAGAAACAATAATCGGATACAGGAAATTGTCGATGACACCGAAACTCATGCCCACCGTAGCAATGATGAAGGAGAACTCACCGATTTGTCCGAAACAAAAGCCTGCCTGCATGGATGTTTTCAAGTTGTTGCCAGCCAGCATCATGCCCCCCATCGAACTCAGCGACTTTAAGGAAAGAACGACCAAAGAAATGACCAGAATCTGCCACCAATATTGCACCAAAACGGATGGATCAACCATCATGCCGACTGAGACGAAAAACACCGCACCAAAAAGGTTTTTGATTGGCGTAGTCAATTTGTGAATCAATTCAGCCTCAAGTGTTTCTGCAAGAATGGACCCCATGATAAAAGCCCCCAAAGCCGATGAAAAACCAGCAATATTAGCCAAGACAACCATCAGAAAGCACAAGCCCACGGCAAAAACAGTCAAAGTTTCCTCCGACATGAATTTACGTATCCATTTCAACAGCGAAGGAATGAGATAGATGCCGCCGATAAACCAAATGAGGAGGAAAAACACAAGTTTCAACATACTGAAGACCAGCTCCTTGCCATTGAATGTCTGACTAACTGAAAGTGTCGAAAGTATGACCATCATCAATATTGCCGCCAAATCCTCGACCACCAAAACCCCAATCACACTTTCCGTAAACTTTTCGTGTTTCAGTTTCAAGTCATCGAAAGCCTTTGCAATAATAGTCGTCGACGACATGGAAAGCATGGCACCAAGGAACATGCAATCCATCTTGCTCCAGCCCAACAATTTACCAAGGAAAAAGCCAATTAAACACATCGAAACCAATTCGGTCAACGCCGTGATGCCGACCGTACCGCCCACTTTCTTCAGCTTCTTGAAACTGAATTCCAAGCCGATGGCAAAAAGCAGAAACACCATGCCGATTTCGCTCCAAGTCTCAACACTCGTATGGTCGTTAATATTAGGAAACCAGCCGAAATATGGTCCTATTAGGAATCCTGCAATGATATAACCTAACACGAGCGGTTGTTTCAACCATTTGAAAATGACAGTGGTAAGGCCTGCTGTGACAAGAATAAGCGCTAAATCGGAAAACAAAACGGGTAAATCAGACATGATGACAATTATTTTTAGGTTGCGCACAAATATACAGAAAAAAAGCCAAGAAAAACATAATTTTCAACGAAACCAATGGCCTTTTCAACCTTTCTCAACCAATTATTCAAACACTGTCTTTACCAAAGTCCGTGTGAAATCGTTTATAACCATAATGAAATAGACACCACTTTGTTCAACACCTATTTCAACACTTTCGGAATGACAATCAACGGCATAGACCTTTCTGCCAAGCATATCGTAGACCTCCACACGTTTCATTGAAGGGCAAACGACAGTGCAACAGCCGTGAGCCGGATTAGGGAAAACCGAGACCAATCTTTCAAAATCCTGAACATTAGTGATATAATCGAAATGCGCCGTCAGATTGGCATCACAAGTAACTTCAAAGGTATATTCAGAATCAAGGCTCACAATCTCCCCCGAATTTTCCCAATGCGAAAAACAATAATCAGCAGAAGGTAAGGCATTCAAAGTGCAGACATCGCCATAATAGAACCATCCGCCACCTTCAACAGTCCCTCCAATCTCAGGATTAGCCGAAACCGTGATTTCGTATGGCACACGCAAAAAATGCGCCGTCAAGTCATGGTTGGCATCAACCAAAAAACTATACAATGCTGACGTACTGACAGTTACTCCGTTTTCCGTCCATTTTTCAAAGCCATAGCCTGGTGCTGAATGCGCCGTAAGATGGCAAACTGTACCTGAAATGTAATTACCAGTTCCACTAATCGAACCGCCATCCGAAGGTTCTGGAGTTGCCGTCACCACATAACAACTTTGGGCAAAAGTTGCCGAAAAATGATGGTTTCCATCAACAACCACGTAGAACTCCGGCGATGTACATACCGTTTCGCCATTCTCCTTCCAATCAATGAAATAGAATGAAGGATTTGGCGTTGCACGCAACAAAGCCGTATCGCCGAAGGCATAAAAGCCATCGCCAACTGCCTCGCCTCCATCGGCAGGTTCGGTTTCAATCGTAATCTGATATTCATTAGGCTGAAAGACTGCAATCAAACTTCTGTCATCTTCCACGACAAACGAGTAAATGCTATCCGTGGAAACCGCATCATCACCCTCTTTCCATTCTGCAAAAGAAAAGCCATAGTTGCTGATAGCCGTCAAAGTGCAAGTTTCGCCTTGAAAATAACTTCCAAAGCCCTCAACAACACCTGCATTTTCCGGGAAAGCGCGAACTTCTATCGTATAGGGTATCGGTTCAAAATGAGCCGTCAGCAAGCGGTCGGAAACGACGGTAAAAGAATATGTATCGGAGGTCGAAACTGTTTCGCCAAACTCAGTCCAACACAAAAACCTATAATGTTCCGAAGGCGAAGCCGTTAAAATGCAAGTTGAACCATCAACATAACCACCTGTCCCCGTGATTGTTCCAGCTTCCGAAGGCAAAACTTCCACTTCAATTTGCCAAGTAACAATTTCGAAACAAGCCGTCAGGTATCGGTTGGAAGTTGCCGCAAAAACATATTCAGGCTCTGTCGAAACAATCATGTCATTCTCCTGCCAATGCAAAAATCGATAATGTTCAGAAGGAGATGCCGTCAAAGTACAAGTTTCCCCCACGAGGAAAGTTCCAGCACCAGAAACTGTTCCTCCATCAACTGGTTGTACGTTTGCCGTGATGACACAAGATCCGCCCGAAAAAGCAAAAATGTATGGCTCCGAAAGGCTTCCCTCAATTCCGTTCACCACAAACTGCATCGTAGGGGGAGATTCAAGTTCAAGTTCAGTTTGCGAATCGTGATCAAAAAGCCTGAAATCAAGCGTGTGTCCCGATTGTCCATAAAGCGTAAGGAAAACCATGTATCGATTCAAGCCTTCGTAATATGCCAACATTTCGCTGCCTCGGCACTCACCATTACAAAAAGCACCAATTTCAAGCTGGTCGGAAGTCTGCTCAACGCCATTGATTTCAATAACGCCAATCACATTCATGTTATCGGCAAACTGATACGGATCAGGTGTCCAATGATTGGCCTTCGCTACCGTAGCAAAGGCAAGCAGAAGGAAAACAAGAATTACTTTACGCATATCCAATTAATTGATGCGCAAAAATAAGAAAAACGTTTCAAAGCCGAAAAACGCTGCTATTTTCTTTTTTTCTTGAAAATCTTGGTACGGAGCAAAAACAAGGTCAAGCCTGTCCAGAAGAGGATAAGGATACCGAGTGTAATCAGAGTCGCCTTAAAACTTTGAGGCGCATAACCCATCAAAAGCAGGATAGGGAAACCAAGCACGACGGCAACCAAAGATTGCAGGACCAGATTGTTGGCAGCAGGCGTTTCAAATTTCGGGTCAATTTCGCGCAGCAAAATCATGCCGTTGCTTGCCGTACCCGTCAACATGCCGAACATGGAAAAAAAGCCTTCGTATTTGTAATCAGGATAGAGATGCTTCGATATGTAAAGCACATAATAGAAAGTGGCAACTGCGCCCAACACACATACCAAAATGAACGGCACCACAAATTTGCCAAATTCCTCGAAACTGATGGAAGCAGTACCTGCAACAATCATAATGTCGAAGCAGAATCCGCTGATACGGTTAAGCATATAATTGTTAATATACTCACGGTGAACGATTTTCGCTTTCTTGAAACGGCCAAGAAGCCATTTAAAGGCGATGCCGAACAAAGTGCCAAGCAGGAAATTGAATCCCCAAAGCATCGGCTTCAAAGTATTGGTTCCGAAATCGCCCATCTCCATTCCCTGAATCCAATTAGTGAACAAATAAACGAGGAAATAGACGAACAACACCATGCAAATCTGCACCGAGAGTTTGTCAATAGACTCGGAATCTGGAATTTCGTTTCGTCCGACAAAGTCCTTCAGCTTATTCACCATAGCTTCTGACAATTTCTTTGTCGCCACTTCTCCGCGACGGCGCAGAATGTTCATGTAGACAACGCCCATGACACTCCCCACAATGAAACCTGTTGCGGCTATCGCCAAACCGAAATCAGCACCTGGAAAATCGATGCCTTGCACGGCAGCCCAACGGGTAAAGATCTTGCCGAAATTCAAAGCCTGTCCCGGACCTTGGCCATATCCCATAGGAAGCAGCAAACCACTTGCATAGAAGAAACGTTTTCCGAAATAGAACATCGGAACCGTAACCAAAAGGCCAACGATACCTTGTATTACATAAGTGGAAGCCGTCAGAGCACCTGTCTCAACGACTTTCACCGGAGATGATTTCGATTCTATCTTATTGTTTTTCAGAGCTAAGGCCACGAATCCCAAGCCCAAGGCATGATAGGTAACAATCTCCATCACGTTTTTATCCAACATCTTTTCACAGCCAGGAATCGACTTGAATATCAGAAGCAGCAAGCCGCCCAACAAGGCTGAAGGCAAAAGGCTTTTCTTTAAAAAAGGAATCTGCGTTCTTAATGCATTGCCCAACAGCAAAGCCGTTGCCAAAATGCAAAACTGAACCAACCACATCCAGGCTTCCGGACGGTCAAAAGTCATAACGGGGTAAACATCTGCTAACAAAACCATATCATTTGAATTTAGTTTGCAAACGTACTAATTTTTTTAATTGCTCCAGCAAAAGCAATCATTTTTTATTCTATTTTCGCAACATGAAACGCACTTGGGAACTTTTTTTCACCTTTATGAAAATCGGAGCCTTCACTTTAGGTGGAGGTTACGCCATGCTTTCGATGGTGGAAAAAGCCGTCGTCGACCAGAAGAAATGGATTGCCAGCGATGAGTTTTGGGACATGATTGCCATCATCCAATCATTGCCAGGAGTCTTTGCAGTCAACACAGCATTGTATGTCGGACAGAAAGTTGCAGGCCGGAAAGGTGCCTTCGCCTCCATGTTAGGCGCCATACTTCCATCCATTGTCATCATTCTGCTTCTGGCAACGGTTTTCCGTGAATTTCGCGACAATCCTGTGGTGGAGCGCATCTTCAAAGGCATCCGCCCTTGTGTCGTCGCCTTGATTCTGGCTCCTTCCCTGCGCATGATTAAATCGGCAAAAGTGACCTGGAAGACCGCCATCATTCCGATTCTTGCCGTTTTCCTGATTTGGTGGTGCAAGATTTCGCCCGCCTATGTCATTCTCACCGCCATTGCCGGAAGTTTGGTTTACGCTCTCATCATTGAACGAAAAGCAAAGGAGGCCGAAAAATGATTTACCTGCAACTGCTTTGGGTCTTTATTAAAATAGGTGTCCTCGGCTTCGGCGGCGGCTATGCCATGCTTTCACTCATTCAGCACGAAGTCGTGGAACATTATGCCTGGATGACGACAACCGAATTTGCCGACATGGTGGCCATCTCGCAGATGACTCCCGGCCCAATTTCCATCAATCTTGCCACATACGTCGGCTACACGACCGCCGGAATATGGGGCTCGTTGTTAGCCTCTTTCGCCTTGTGTCTGCCCTCCATCATCATGGTTTACATGATTATCAAGCTGTTTATGAACAAGAAAAACAGCAACTTGTTAGACAACACCCTCAAAGGGCTGAAACCTGCCGTGGCAGGACTCATTTTCGCTGCCGGCCTTTCGATGATGAACACACAGAATTTCGTGGAGATTGGCCGTGGCCAAAACAATGTGAGCATTATCATCTGCGTGCTGGCTTTCGTGGCTTCCTATTTTTTCAAGGCCAACCCGATTCTGCTTATCGTATTGAGCGGCGCAATAGGATTTTTCGTGTACTAATTCCCGAAATTTATGTATTTTTGCCGCATTATGAAAAAAGACAACAACTATAGCATCGTCATTAAAAATAAGAGAGCCACTTTCGAATACTTTCTGGTGGAGACCCTTACGGCGGGCATCGTGCTGACAGGAACGGAAATCAAGTCCATCAGGGAGGGAAAGGCAAGTCTGGCTGATTCCTACTGCTCGTTCAAAGGCGAGGAACTCTTCGTTTTGGGAATGCACATCGCCGAATACGCCTTGGGCACTTACAACAACCACGATCCGAAACGCGACCGCAAACTGCTTCTCACCCGCCGCGAACTGCGCAAAATGAAAAACAAGGTGCAGGAAAAAGGCTTCACCATCATTCCCGTTACCTTATATATAAATGAAAAAGGTCTGGCAAAACTCGACATCGCCCTTGCACGAGGCAAACACTTCTACGACAAGCGCGAGTCGCTGAAAACCAAAGACTCGAAACGCGAATTGGAACGAATGGAAAGGTATTGAATTTTGGACTTTTGGACATTTTGACTTTTAGACTATTGGACTATTAGACTTTTAGACTTTTGGACAACTGATAACTGTAAACTGAAAACAGATAACTGAAAACAGACAAACATCATGAAGAAAATCGTCTTTTTAACCGGAGCCGGCATCAGTGCCGAGAGTGGCATCAGCACTTTCCGCGACAGCAACGGACTGTGGGAAAACTACAATGTGGAAGATGTGGCCAGCATTGAAGGCTGGGACCGCAATCCCGAACTGATGATACAATTCTATAATGCCCGGCGCACTGAATTGGAAAAGGCACAGCCCAACCAAGCACACATTTTGGCCGCAGAATTGGAAAAGCATTTCAAGGTCACAGTAGTAACGCAAAACATTGATAATCTTCATGAACGCGCTGGTTCCACCAACATCATCCACCTTCATGGCGAACTGACAAAGGCCTGCAGCGACCGTGGCAAGCGTTGCGTGCAGGACATCGGCTATGCGCCCATAACATACGGCACGCGCACCGAGGACGGTGGCATGATGCGCCCGTTCATCGTGTGGTTCGGTGAAGCCGTTCCGTTGATGGAAGATGCCGTCCGCGAAGTGGAACAGGCTGACATCGTGGTCATTGTTGGGACATCGCTCAACGTCTACCCTGCCGCCGGATTGCTTTATTATGCGAAAAACAATGCCGAAATTTATGTCATCGACCCGAAAGACTTACAGCCCATTTCGCGATGCGTCACTTTCATTAAGGAAAAAGCCACTGTTGGCATGAAACAATTGTTTGACAAACTGACCGCTGAAAAATGAAAAAGACAATCATACTTGCCATCTTTGCCTTACTGACATTTGGCGCAAAGGCACAGGAAAAAACAGAAACCATCAAATGGATGGATTTCAATGAGGCCGTCGAAGCATGCAAGAATGAACCAAAGATGATTTTCATCGACGTGTTCACCGACTGGTGCGGCTGGTGCAAGAAAATGGATGCCTCCACTTTCAAGAATCCCGTGATTGCCAAATACATGAATGAAAAATTCTATGCCGTGAAATTCAATGCCGAGCGTACTGATACCATCGTTTTCAGCGGCTACACTTTCACAGGCGTCACCCGTCCCGATGGGCGCAAGGGGGCACACCAACTGGCTGCCGCATTGTTGCACAACAAGTTATCCTATCCATCCTACGTTTTGATGGACGAAAATTTCCAGATTCTGCAAGTGATCGGCGGTTATCAGGAAGCGAAGCAATTTGAACCTATGATTCATTTCTTCGGCGACAAGGCCTACAAAACCATGAGTGGCGACGATTTCCTGAAGGATTTCAAGTCGGAGTTATAAGCCGAAACAATAGCCTACACGAATCTGCACAGGGCTTGAATATGGCGACCCATGCTGATGAATCTCCTGATAATCCCACGACAAATTATAGAGAATCAGGATGAAGGCGAAAGTGTTGTCGGAAAAATAGCTTTTGTAACCTCCTCCAACAAACACGCTGTTGTACCATTTGTCTCTGGCCGTAACCGTTTGATGGTTAAACCGTTGCAAACAATACAGCACTTCATCCTCGACATGGACACTCAAACCTTTATAGATTTGAATTGTTGCGTATGGGCCTGCTCCGAAACAATGCAGCGATGAATTGCCATATTGTGCATCGAAATAGGCACTGAGACTGTAGGAAAGCCTGCCGCCCAATTCGATGGCGTTGCGCACCCGATAACCGATTTGTGGCGCAACGGTAAGACTGAAATTGCGGCCACCCACGCCTAAACCGAAATTACCGCCGACCACCGTCTTCCCTTTCATATCCGCCACATCGGAGAGAAACTGGGCTTGAGAAAACGAAAACAGGCCAAAAGCCAAAACCAAAGTTAAAAGTATGCGTTTCATAACGATATAAATTTGCGACAAAAATACAATATTTCTCGAAGTCATGCGTATCTAATTAAAGTTTGTAACTTTGCAGCCCAAATCTCATTCCATGAAAAGACTGACGCATATCCTAACAATTGTCATCATATCCCTGTTCATCATTTCCTGTAGAAAAGAACAGAACATCAGCACCGACAGTCACCTGAAGCTTGAATTTTCTTCCGATTCGCTGCTTTTCGACACCGTCTTCACCTCGATTGGCTCCACCACACACGAACTGATGATTTACAACCGCCATGATGACGCACTCAATATCAGCAATATACGCATAGTTGGCGGCGACAGCTCACCTTTCAAGCTCAATGTCGACGGGGAAGCTGGTTCCGAATTTTACGACAAAGTAATTCCAGCCAACGACAGCCTTTTCTCGTTTTTGCGCGTCACCATCAATCCAAGCGACCTTAATACGCCTTTCATCGTGGAAGACGAACTGGAATTCACGACCAATGGCAACATTCAGACCATAAAACTTGTAGCTTGGGGACAAAATGCAAATTACATTGTTGGCAATCAACACGTTTCATCTATCAGCGGACCTTTCAAAATCGTTGCAGATAGCCTTGAGACAACAGTTTGGACAAACGAAAGGCCATACGTCATTTATGGTTACGCCCTCATCAATTCGTATGGCACACTGAAAATTGAAGCGGGAACACATGTTTATGTTCATGGCAACGGCGGCATCATTTCGTGGAGCGACGGACAACTTGTCGTTGAAGGCACAAAAGAAGCTCCAGTTATCATCGAAAGCGACCGATTGGAAGCCGAATATGCCGACAAGCCCGGCCAATGGGACCAAATCATGCTCATGGATGGCCGCGAAGGTGCCGACAACATCATCGACCACGCCATCATCCGCAACAGTTTCATCGGCATCAACTGCCAGTCGGTGCTGAAAGCCACGCAAAGCGCATTGCGCGTGAGCAATACGATTATCGAAAACCAGTCGGGATGCGGGTTCTACAGCGTTTATTATGCGGCTGAATTGAAGAATTTCGTCATCGCCAACAGTGGTGTGAATGCCATCCAGATTCATGGCGGCGACTATCGTTTCGTGCATGGCACCATTAGCAATTACTGCACCTTTGCCGCCAACAACTATGTGGCTCTGTCGATTGACAATTATCGGGAAGGCATTGATGAAATCTACCTCTACCCACTCCACAACTGCGAATTGGACAACTGCATCGTTTACGGCAAGAATGAAAACGAAATCGCCACCTCTTTTTATGAAGAAGCCGACACGAATTATGTCTTCGACCACTGCCTCTTGAAATCGAAACGCTTCACGGATTATCCGGGCTTCAAGCATTGCATTTTCAACAAGGACCCGATGTTTGCCAACTTCAGCCGCAACGACCATCATTTGGACAGCATCACCTCTGCCGCCATTGGCATTGGCAATCCAGTTTTTGGCGAAGAAGTGCCATACGACTTCGATGGCGTGAGCCGTGTGGGCATTCCCGATGTGGGAGCTTATCAATATGCTAAATGATTGCAACCGCAATTTCCAGTCGTCCAATTCATTAATGAATGATTATCGGTAATTTACGTTTGCTCGGCATATTCCGCCAAGGCGGTAGAGAGTAAATGCGGAGTAAATTTCCGAGTAAATTATGAGATTCCCGCCTTCGCGGGAATGACGCTTCGCGCCAGGCAATCCGTGCTAATTCATGCGCTTGCGCATCCAAAAATTCAATCTGCGTAAAATCAGCCTCATCAGCGAAATCTGCGGTTCAAAAAATCATATTCCGCCAAGGCGGGAGAGAGAAAATACGGAGTAAATTTTAGAGTAAATTATGAGTAAATTTTTCTCTTGCGTCAGCTAATCCGTAGAAATTTATACGCTTGCGCATCAAAAATTTAATCTGTACAATCTGTAAAAAATTTTTTTTGATGAAAAACAGCGTAATCTAGCAAATCTGCGGTTAGTTAATACACCCTCCATCAAAAAAATCCCCAAAATTTCTTACCAAGCTAAATTCTATA
>JAGHSL010000066.1 GCA_018065885.1 Candidatus Limimorpha equi | reverse complement strand
GTCCTACCGTTTATGGCGATGCCCATCTGGGTCATGCCCGTCCGGCCATCACTTTCGACTTGGTGTTCCGTTACCTGACACACCTTGGCTATAAAGTACGCTATGTGCGCAACATCACCGATGTGGGGCACCTCGAGCACGATGCCGACGAAGGCGAAGACAAGATTGCAAAGAAAGCCCGTTTGGAAAACCTCGAACCAATGGAAGTGGCACAATACTACACCAACCGCTATCACCAGAGCATGGACAAGCTGAACGTGCTGCGTCCATCCATCGAGCCGCACGCTTCGGGCCACATCATCGAGCAGATTGCCATGGTGCAGAAGATACTGGACAACGGTTTTGCCTACATCGAAAACGGCAGCGTGTATTTCGACATTGAAAAATACAACAAGGAACACCCATACGGCATTCTTTCAGGACGTAATTTCGAGGAACTGCTCAACACCACCCGCGATCTGAACGGTCAGGAAGAAAAACACAACCCCGTCGACTTCGCCTTGTGGAAGAAAGCCGAACCAAAACACATCATGCGCTGGCCTTCGCCATGGAGCGATGGTTTCCCAGGCTGGCACATGGAATGTTCAGCCATGGGTTGCAAATACTTGGGCGAAGAATTCGACATCCACGGCGGCGGCATGGACCTCATGTTCCCGCACCACGAGTCGGAAATCGCACAATCTATGGCCGCCAACGGCAAGCAGCCTGTGAAATACTGGATGCACAACAACATGATTACCATCAACGGACAGAAGATGGGCAAATCGTTGGGCAACGCCATGTCGCTCGAAGACTTCTTCGCAGGCAACCACCCGCTTTTGGAAAAGGCCTACGCCCCGATGACCATCCGTTTCTTCATCCTTCAGGCACAATACCGCAGCACCCTCGACTTCTCCAACGAAGCCCTGCAAGCCGCTGAAAAAGGCTACGCCCGCATGATGGAAGCCTGCAAGACTGCCAAGAGCATTGTCCCGACAGAAGGCGCAGCAGAAGTTGGCGTTCAGAAAATTATGGATGCCTGCTACGACGCCATGAACGACGACTTCAACAGTCCAATCGTCATTGCAAACCTCTTCGAAGCCGTGCGCATTGTGAACACCATCAAGGACGGCAAGATGCAAATCAATTCTGCCGAACTCGAACTGCTCAACAAGCTGTTCCAAAGTTTCGTCTTCGACATTCTCGGTCTCATCGACAGCGATGCCGCCGACAACAGCAGCGATTTGGTGGAAGGCCTCATGCAGACCATCATCGACATCCGCAAGGAAGCCCGCGCCAAGAAAGACTGGGCCACCAGCGACCTCATCCGCGACGAACTGGCAAAATACGACATCGTGCTGAAAGACGGCAAGGACGGCACGACTTGGAGCAAGAAATAATGAGTCCGGTATTTCACAGAGAAGACGGCTTTTGTTTCCGAATTTTTTCAAATGAAGAGAGTCGGAAGCACATTCATGTAGAGAAGGCAGGCAAACGAGCTAAGTTTTGGTTAGAACCTTCCTTTGAATTATCTGAAAACTATGGATTTACGGATAGAGAAATAAACAAAATCTTCAAAATCATTTCAAACAATGGAGAAGACTTCAAAACAAAATACACAGAGCACATCAGTAAGCGTTCTGATGATTAACAGTCAAGGATTTATGGTTTCGGTTCAAGGCTGCGATTATTTCATTTCATATAATCGTTGCCCTTGGATGAAAAACGCTTCCATTAAAGATGTACTTAACGTCCAAATGGATGGTGATTATGCCATAGAATGGCCAACCTTAGATACTGCATTTGAGATTGACAGTCTTAAACATCCTGAGAAGTATCCGTTTATTATGACTCCGTCAAATGATTAACAATCGACTTAAAAGAAGAGCCGATGGAAGCGGAAAATCTTTGGACTTTTTGGCACTTTGACATTCAGACTGTTTTGACGCATCGACAACTTGACTATTAGGACTTTTGAACAATTTTGAACTTTTCTAACCCAATTACAGACAACTGACAACCAATTTACAACTTAGTTTTAATCACTAACATAAAAATACAGAACGATATGGCTTATCACTTCAGGAATCTGGTTTTTGAAGGCGGAGGCGTGAGGGGCATAGCCTACGCCGGCGCATTGGAAGTGCTTGAGGAGGAAAAAATCCTTAGAAAAATCAAGCGCGTAGCGGGCACTTCAGCGGGTGCCA
>JAGHSL010000358.1 GCA_018065885.1 Candidatus Limimorpha equi | reverse complement strand
AAAAAATGCTTATCTGGTCTTCTTGCCCATGTTGTAGGTCAAGTTGAAGCGCAAGGTGTTTTCCAACGGGCTGGTACCTGCTTTTGCTGCGACAGGGATAAGGTAGGAAAGATCCAAGCTGAACACGTTGTATTTCAAGGCTGCGCCCAAAGTCACATACTTACGGTTGCCTTTCATGGCTGGTTCGTTAAAGAAACCACCGCGCACTGCAAAAGTGTTGTTGTACCAATACTCAATGCCAATGCCTTCATTGATTTCGCATAACTCTTCGTAAGCTACTCCAATCTTATGGCCATCTTCACGGTCATAGCCCGGAGCATCATAGAATGACTGAATCATGCCCATGACAACAGAAACATTGTCGTCGTAACCATGAATGACTTCGCCTGTTCCCTGTTCCCTGACAGGAGGTGTAGGCACCAGAAGCTTTGACAGATCGGCTGTGAAAGCCAAGGTGTTGTATTCGTCGAGTTCAAGTTTCAACTGGGCGCCGGCACGCAATGTGGTCGGGATGAAATCCTTCAAGTCGGAATCGCCGTTATAGCTGACCTTGCTGCCTATGTTCGTGACAGATACGCCCCACGAGAAATCGGCATCGACAGATGAGAACCATTCGACAGGTCTTTTATAATAAAGGCCGATGTCGGCGGCAACAGACCAACCGACTTGGGCATTGCCATATTCGCTCTGACCTTGTGTCAGATTGGAATAGATGAAACGGCCCGAAACGGCGCCTGAGAGGTAATCGCCCAACATACGGGAATAGGTGACGTCGATAGCCCATTCGTTAGGATCGTAAGTGCCTCTGTCATTACCTTGGTCATCCGTGAACTTGATGCTACCGCAATCGAAATAGCGCAAAGTGGCAGCCAAAGCCGAGCGGTCGGTCAGCTTTTTCTGGAAAGCCAAATAGGCCAAGTGCATGTCGGGCACGAGGTTGTGCAGCCAAGGGCTATAGCCAAGGCCAAGGCTCAAATCGTCCTCCATATAGACATATTTAGCCGGATTGTAGTGCATGGAATAAACATCGGGGTCGGTTGCCACGCCGCAGTCGCCCATAGCACCGCCACGGGCATCAGGAGCGATGGAAACAAAAGGAACGGCTGTCGTGATCACATTCGGGTGATTGTCCTGTCCCGACAAATTGTGCTGGTTCCAGCCATCCTGACCAAATGAATGAAGTCCACCCAACAATAAGGCTGCTAAAAACAAATTTCTGATTTTCATTTTCTTTTCAAAGATTTATGATTAAACGTGCAAAAATAACGATATTTCAATTTGGATATTGTATTCGCTGAAAAATTTTATCGCGTAACAAGCATTTTCTGGTTTACGGAACGGTGCCTTCCCTTGGCATCGGTCAAAGTGAGGCGATAGCAATACACGCCCGCACGCAATTGCCCGGATGTGTTCTCGTTCACATTCCAGCGAATCGGCTCCACTTGGTTGTCGATGACTTCAACGGTCTGGCGAGAGCTTGAAATCATGCGTCCCAAGACATCGAAGACCTCCAGTTCGACCTCCAAAGGGCCGTCTTCGC
>JAGHSL010000077.1 GCA_018065885.1 Candidatus Limimorpha equi | reverse complement strand
TTATAAACTCCTGTTTCATAATATTTTGACGCTTGGTTGCTAATGAAATAAGCCGTCATGATATTGTTGCGCAGGACGATTTTTTCAAAGCCGCAGTCGCGGGCCAGCCAGCGCAGCCGCACGGTGTTGAGCAGGTCGTTGACTTGCTTCGGAATCGGGCCGAAACGGTCGATGAGGCGCTCGGTGAATTTCATCAAACCTTCTTCGCTTTTTATGTGGTCAAGTTCGGTGTAGAGACTGATGCGCTCGGATGTGGAGCCGATGTAATCGCCTGGGAAACAGACTTCCATGTCGGTCTCAATGCCACATTCGCTGACAAATTGCTGTTCTTCTTCTTGCTCAAAGAGGTCTTGGAATTCGGTGGTCTTGAGTTCGCGGATGGCTTCGTCAAGGATTTTGTGGTAGGTCTCAAAACCGATGTCGTTGATGAAACCGCTTTGCTCGGCACCCAAAAGGTTGCCCGCGCCGCGAATGTCGAGGTCGCGCATGGCAATGTTAATGCCGCCGCCCAAATCGGAAAACTCCTCCAAGGCACGCAGACGCTTTTGGGCATCTTGAGTCAAGGTGTTGTAAGGCGGTGTCAAAAGATAGCAGAAGGCTTTCTTGTTGGAACGGCCTACGCGACCGCGCAATTGGTGCAAGTCGCTCAAGCCGTATCGGTGTGCATCGTTGATAATGATGGTGTTAGCATTCGGAATATCGAGACCTGATTCCACAATGGTGGTGCAAAGCAGCACATCATAATCGCCGTTGATGAAGCCGAGCATGATTTTTTCAAGTTTCTCGCCATCCATTTGCCCGTGGGCGACGGCGACTCTGGCACCTGGCACATAGCGCAGGATGACATTCTTGACTTCTTCGATGTTCTGAATGCGGTTGTGGATGAAAAACACTTGCCCGTCGCGAGCCATTTCAAACTGAATGGCATCACGGATGAGTTCGCCATCGAAGGTATGTAGTTCAGTCTGAACGGGATAGCGGTTCGGTGGCGGCGTGCTGATGACACTAAGGTCGCGGGCGCCCATCATCGAGAACTGCAAGGTGCGGGGGATAGGCGTGGCGGTCAAGGTTAAAGTGTCAACATTGGCCTTCATCTCTTTCAGTTTCTCTTTCACGGCAACGCCGAATTTCTGTTCCTCATCGATGATGAGCAATCCTAAATCCTTGAATTTGACATCTTTCCCTGTCAATCGGTGTGTGCCTATGATGATGTCTATTTGTCCGCTTTCCAACTGTTTCAGCGTCTCTTTTTGCTCTTTGGCAGACTTGAAACGGTTGAGGTATTCGATATTGACCGGGAATCCGTTGAGGCGTTCCTTGAAAGTGTGGTAATGTTGCAATGCGAGTACTGTGGTAGGCACCAAAACGGCCACTTGTTTTGAGTCGCAGCAGGCCTTGAAAGCGGCACGCATGGCGACTTCGGTCTTGCCGAAACCGACATCGCCGCAAACCAGACGGTCCATCGGGTTCTCCGATTCCATGTCGCGTTTCACATCGTTGGTGGCTTTCAGTTGGTCGGGCGTGTCTTCATAAATGAAGGATGCCTCAAGTTCGTTTTGCAGGTAGTTGTCGGGGGCAAACTGGAAGCCTTTGCTTTGCTTGCGCTCGGCGTAAAGTTTGATGAGTTCGCGTGCAATGTCCTTGACCTTGCTCTTGGTCTTCGATTTCAGTCTGTTCCAAGTGTTTGAGCCTAAGGTGCTTAATGTAGGTTCGGTGCCGTCCTTGCTGCAATATTTCGCAATGCAATGCAGGGAATGGATGCTGATATACAGCAGGTCGCCTTTATTATAAATGATGCGGATGGCTTCCTGCATCTTGCCATTGTTGTCGATGGTTTCCAAGCCGTCGAATTGTCCGATGCCGTAGTCGATGTGGGTGACATAATCGCCGGGCTTCAGGTCGTAAAGGTCTTTGAGGGTGATGGCTTGTTTCGAGGCGAAATTGTCGCGCAAATGGAAACGGTGGTAGCGCTCAAAAATCTGGTGGTCGGTGTAGCAGCAGATTTTCAAGTCGTTATCGATGAATCCGGCGTGAATGGCGCGGTTCTCGCGTTGGAAATCGCTGTGGAGTTCGTCCTTCTGGTTGATGTCGTTCAGGATGTTTTGGATTCTGTCAAGCTGCTTGTTGCTCTCCGAAAACAGGATGATTTTGTAGCCGTCTTGCTTGTGCGCTTCAAGGTCTTCAATCAGCAGACTAAAATTCTTGTTGAAGACAGGCTGCGGCTGGGTGTGAAATTCAATGGTTTCCGATGCTTTGAGCTTGCTGCTTGGACCAAATTCCACCGTATTGCGTTTCTGTAGGTTATCCAACAACTCTTCTGATTTGCAGAAAAGTTGTTCGGGCGTCATCGGCTTCTGGTTTTCGTCCAATTTCTGGAAACTCTCAACGGCTCGGTCGTATTCGCGGTCGATTTGCGAAGCGAAAAACGACATGTTTTCCAACCAGATAGCCGTGGTGTTAGGCAGGTATTGCAGAATCGACTCTCGTTCCTCGATGAAAGCCTTTTCCTGCATGTTCGGCACCAAAACGATGTTGTTCAGTTTCTCGATGGAAAGCTGGCTGGCAATGTCGAAACTGCGGATGGAGTCGACTTCATCGCCGAAAAACTCGATGCGGTAAGGATTGTCGTTGGCAAACGAAAACACGTCAATCAGGCCGCCACGGATGGCAAACTGGCCAGGCTCGACAACGAAATCGACATTTTCGAAATTGAACTCATAGAGTTTTTCAATCAGGTCGTCAAGATTGATGTTGTCGCCAACTTTTATCTTGAAAGAGTTCTTAGCCAGCAGTTTGCGTGTAAAAACCTTTTCGCTGAGGGCTTCGGGATAACTGACAATGACCGTGCGCCGCTCGGAGGTGTTGACGCGCTGCAGCACTTCGGTACGCGACAGAATGTAAGTGTTGTCGGCTTTCTCAGGCTCGTAAGGACGCTTGTAGGAAGTGGGGTAGAAGAGGATTTGCTTCTTGCTGTAATCCATTTCGCGCTCGCCGAAAGCACTTTCCAAGTCGTTGTAAAAATAGGCCGCTGTCTCGCGGTCGGAGCAAATGACAAGGTGCTGCCCGCCTTTCTGACGGAACACTTCTTCAACGATGAAAGCCTTTGAGGAGCCGGTGAGATTCGAACATAGCAAATGATTCCCGTCACGCAAATCATTGATGAGCGTTTTGATGCGGGAATCGTCGTTGTAAAATTTTCTCGATAAATTAGCCACGCTTTTTTACCTTTTAGTGCCATCCGCAAAATGGAATGACGCTGCAAAGGTAGCAAAAATCTATCATTTTGAAGACTTGCGGCGGTTACATTCGCGACAAAGCATTTGACAGTTGTCGGCAACGGTTTTGCATTGCAAAATCAATTTACACTGTCTATTCAAAATCATTCACACTTTCTTCTCAAGAAACGCGCAAGTCGATACAAATGGAAAGTAATCCAAGTTTTTGTGCTTTTAACCCGCATTGAATGTTCTCCCGACAATTGCGCATATTGCTTCGCTTCACGATAATCACCTCTCTGAAAAGCAACCGAAGTCAGTATGTGACTTACATATTTTTCCCATCCGGATTCGTCATACGATATTTTATCGTCATTAGGAAATTGTTTTGTAATATATTCGTACATGATTTTCTCTTTCTGATACTTTGTCTTAACCTTTTCATAGGTCTTTGGATGAGACAGAGAACCATCCGTTACTCTAAAAATACTCGTAGGCATATCCATAAAGGCGAAACGGGCTTTTCGAAGCAGGAGAATATGTGTGTTCCAATCTTGTATTGGGAATCGATATTCAATATAATCTTTCAGGTTAACACATTCTTCAAAAACGTTCCTCTTTATTATCAGCGTATTTAGTGAGATATTTGGTTGTTTCCCTTTCCAAATCTTATAAATGCTGTATTCTTCGGGTCTTGGATAATTAATCAAGTGCCTTTTACCAGTTTTTTCATTCAATGAGACTGCATTCGTATATAACGCGTCGTATTCAGGATGGTTTTCAAGATAATCCACCATGATTTGCATTCGCTGGTCATCGGTCCAATAGTCATCATCATCTAAAAATGCGACATATTTGCCACGCGCCTTCATCAATGCTGTTGCCCAGTTTGCGCCTATTCCGCTATTCTTTTCCATTAAACTGAGCATGATTTTTTGCGGAAATTTCTTTTGATACCCGCATAGCAGTTCGCGTGTTCCATCAGTACTGGCATCGTCGCCAACAATAACTTCAAAATCAAAGTTTGTCTTTTGATTCAACACCGAATCAAGAGCTTCGGGAAGAAGCTTTGCACGATTATAAGTGCAAATAATCACTGAAATTTTTAAATTTTCCATTTCGATTGATAGTTTTTCGCACAACTATCAATCATTTTAACCGGGCAATAAAAAAGGCGCGAACCTCTCTATTCACATTCACGGGGAGCGTCGGATGAACCCCATTTACTCACATAGATTAGCCCACGCCTTATTGCGCGAGCATTAACAATTTATGTGAGTAACGGTTAGCCTCAGCTTCCGTGAATTTGCTTTATCCGATTATTCAGAACAATCAGTTTCCGACGCTTTTTGTTCGAATGTGAATAATAGCTAATGCGTTATGTTTTAATATGTTAGTTTAATGATTAATTTTCTGTTGCTTGAATTGGAATTATGTTTGAGTTTATATGATGTTTATCTGTCAAGTATCAATTTGGCGAGGCTTTGTTTGTCAGGCAAAACGGTTTGGTATTTGCTGGCGAAAATCTGATTGTTATCTTCGGGCAAAGTGATTTCCACCAAAGCATCGTCTTTCTTTTTGCACAACACAATGCCTACTGTTTTATTCTCATGCTCAAGTTTCACAAAGCGGTCATAATAATTTACATACATCTGCATCTGACCTAAATCCTGATGAGAAATCTCTCCTATTTTCAAATCGATGAGCACAAAGCACTGTAGAATCCTGTTATAGAAAACCAAATCAACATAAAAATGCTTTTCGTCAAAAGTGATTCTCACCTGTCTGCCCACAAAAGCATATCCCTTGCCAAGTTCAAGAAGGAAGGATTCAAGTTTGTTGATAAGTTCTTGCTCAAGTTCCGATTCTGAATAAGATGCTTGTTCAGGCAATCCAAGAAATTCCAAAACGTAAGGATCTTTTACAATGTCGGCAGGCTTTTCAATGATTATACCTTGGGCAGAAAGTTTCTTCACTTCGTCTTTGTCTTTACTGAGTGCGAGCCGTTCATATAGAGACGAATCAAACTGTCGTTTAAGTTCTCGCAGACTCCAATTTGAGTTTTCCGCTTCCTTCTCATAGAAATCCCGTTCTGCCTTGTTGTCAATACGCATCAAAAACAAATAGTGAGACCAACTTAAATAGAATTGGTCAGACAGTGTCTGACGAATTGAGTACGATTGATAGAAATCCCTCATTTGTTTAAGATTAGTAACGGAAAAACCTTTGCCGAACTTTCGGGTCAGCCTTTCGGAAAGGCTTTTGAGAACTTCTTTTCCGTATTCAGCGCGGGAATTACCGTTTTGCTCGTCTTCTACAATAATTCTGCCTATTTCAAAGTAAGTGTAGACCATTGCAATGTTTACAGCACTTGCCACCTTTCTTCTGGCTTCTTCCAAAAGACAAGCTATTTTATTGTACAAATCGTTGCTTTTATATGGTTTCGTGGGTTCAGTGTTTTCCATTTGCCAAATTGTCTTACAGTCCTTTAATAGCTAATGCGTTTATTGTTGATAGGCAGAGACGTAGCACGCTGCGTCTTTACGGTATTCGTCTGCAAAAATAGTCAAATTTCTGAAAAATGAATAATTTGTGTCTGGTAGCTTTTCAAATGTTTCTTATTCGGCACAAAAGCAAGGATTATTGCCAAATTTTTGAAGATTTGTTTCCAAAGACAACGTAAAATAGCCTAAAAACACTACTTTTGCCCATCTGAACACCTTATTAATATGATGTATACAGAAACAGAAATAAAAGGCATTGTTGACGCACAAAGGCGGTTTTTCCGCACGGGCGCAACCCTCGATGTGGCATGGCGCATCAGACAGTTGAAGAAACTGAAAGCCGCCGTCATCGCCCACGAAGCCGAGTTTGAGCAGGCTCTGCATGAAGATTTGGGCCGCAGCAAAGTAGAAGCCTACCTTTGCGACATTGGGCCTATCATCGTGGAAATCAACGAGACCATTCGCGGCTTGCGGCGCTGGGCACGCCCCGAGAGGCATTTCAGCGGCTTTATGTGCTTCCCAAGCCTCATGACGAGAGTCTACAAAATGCCTTACGGCGTTTCGCTCATTATCAGCCCGTTCAACTTTCCCATGCTGCTCACCATCGGCGTATTGACGGCAAGCATTGCCGGCGGCAACACGGCGGTCATCAAGGCAAGTTCAAAGTCGAAGGCCAGCACTGCATTTCTGAAAAGTTTCTTTGCCGAAGTCTTCCCCAAGGAATTTGTCACCCTGATTGACGGCGGTCACGAAGTGGCCGACATGTGCCTTGCCCAGCGTTTCGACAAGATTTTCTACACCGGCTCGCCCGAAATCGGCAAACACGTCTTGACCGAAGCCGCCAAAAACCTTACGCCCGTCACCTTGGAATTAGGCGGCGAGACTGGCAACTGGTGCATCGTGCGCAAAGATGCCGACCTGAAAGATTCCGCACGCAAAATCGCTTTCTTCAAAATCTGCAACGCGGGACAAATCTGCATCAATATCAACCAGATAGCTGTTGCCGAAGAGATTGCGGAACCTTTCCTTGAGGAACTGAAAACGGCTTTTGTGCAACAACTCGGCGCGCACCCCGAAACGAATGAGGAATACCCGAAACTCATCACCGAAGCGGCCTATGCCAAATGCGAAAGCCTTGCCCAGCAATACAAAGACTGCATCGTTTTCGGCGGCACAGGCGACAAAAATTCAAGACGTTTTGCCCCGACCATCCTTTATCCAATCGACATCAATGACGACATCGTACAGCACGAACTTTTCTGTCCTTTGCTGCCCGTCGTCACATACAAAGACAACGAAATCAACGACTTGATGGACATCATTGCTGGGCGTGAGCATCCTTTGGCCATGTATGTCTTCACCAACGACAAGCGATGGGCCAACCGCATAATGCGCACCCAGCAGTTTGGCGGCGGCTGCATCAACGAGGTCTGCGTCCACCTGATGGTGAAAGGCGTTCCCTTCAACGGCACGGGGCACTCCGGCATGGGCGCCTATCACGGTGAATGGGGCTTCCGCGAATTTACGCACCCGCAAACCGTCCTGACCGGCAAAACGCATCTCAACCTACCGCTGCGCGAACATCCCTACGGCGGCAAAGTCGAAAAGACTAAACTGAAGATTTTGAGGAAGTTTGAGAAATAAATTGCTCAGCATCGGGCAAACATTTTAACCATTTTGAACACACAAAACACAATTTAGTAATTTTGCACCATATTTTACTACCGTGATATATCCAAACAACTTCGAACAAAAGATAGGTTTCAACGGCATCCGCCAGATGCTTGCCGCCCACTGCATCAGCCAGATGGGTTTGGAACGAGCCGAAAGCGTGTCGTTCACCACAAATATCAACCTCATAACTAAGAGTTTAGAGCAGACTGAGGAATTCATCTCACTGCTCCAGCAAGGCGTGCCTTTCCCGATGCGCGACTTCCACGATTTGCGCGAAGCCTTTCACCGCATCCAGATTGAAGGCACCTGCCTGAGCATTGAAGACCTTTTTGCCTTGAAACCTTCGCTCAATGTGCTAGAGGCCATCATGCGTTTCGGCAATTCAGAAAACGCCATGAATTTTCCACGCCTCAAAGCCTTGACTGACAATATTTTCATTGAGAAAAAAGTCTTCACCGAAGCCAACCGCTTGGTCGACGACAAAGGCGAAATCCCCGACAATGCTTCGCCTGAGTTGCAGGAAATACGTCAAAGCGTACGACGCAAGCAAGGCGGCATCGACCGCCGCATACGCCAAATCATGAGCGATGCGAAAACGGCCGGCTGGGTCGATCAGAAATCGGAAATCACCATCCGCGACGGACGCTTGGTCATTCCCGTCAAGGCCGCCGACAAAAGGGCTTTGCGCGGTTTCATCCACGATGAATCAGCCACGGGTCAGACCGTCTACATTGAGCCTGCTGAAATTTTCGATACATCCAACGAAATCAAGGAGTTGGAATATGCCGAAAAACGCGAAATCCACAAAATCCTGTTGGGTTTCACGGCATTATTACGACCCTATTTATCCGAATTGCGCAAAGCCTGGAGCATGTTGGGCGAACTGGATTTCATCCGTGCCAAGGCCTTACTGGCACAGGAAATCGGCGGTGTGAAACCTGCCCTCCGCGATGGGGCTTACTTCAACTGGATTCAGGCACGCCACCCGATTCTGGAACAAAAACTGAAAGCCCAGGGTAAGGATATCGTTCCGCTTGACCTGAAATTAGATGGAAAAGACAGGATTTTAGTCATTTCCGGTCCAAACGCAGGCGGCAAATCGGTCTGCCTGAAAACGACAGGACTCATTCAATACATGCTGCAATGCGGCCTCATGGTGCCTATGCGCATCGACTCGGAATGTGGTCTTTTTGAAAGTCTTTTCATCGACATCGGCGATGAGCAATCGCTTGAAAATGACTTGAGTACCTACAGTTCTCACCTTCACAACATGAAGACCTTGCTGGAAAACGCAACCAGCAATTCGCTTTTCCTCATCGATGAATTCGGCACGGGAACGGAGCCGCAATTGGGCGGTGCCATTGCAGAGGCTATCTTGCTGGAACTGAACAAGAAAGAAGTTTTCGGCATTGTCACCACGCACTATGCCAATCTGAAGCTTTTGGCCGACAACAACGACGGCATCATCAATGGTGCCATGCTGTTCGACACGAAATTCATGCAGCCGATGTACATCATGATGACAGGCAAACCCGGCAGTTCGTTCGCCTTTGAGATTGCAAAGAAAATCGGCTTCCCGAAATACATTCTGGAAAACGCCGCCACCATCACCGGCGACCAGCACCTCAAATTTGAACAGCAGCTGCAGCAGTTGGAAGTTGACAAGAAAGCCATCCGCAAAAAGGAACAAGACCTGAAAATCGCAGACCAGCTTCTGACCGAAGTCGTGACCAAATACAAAAACCTGCTTGCCGAACTCGAAAGCAAGAAGAAGCAATACATCCGCGATGCTGCCAAAGAAGCTAAGGAACTGATAGAGAGCGCCAATAGCAAGATTGAACGCACCATCAAGGAAATCAAGGAAGCGCAAGCCGAGAAAGAAAAAACCAAGGAACTGCGCAAGGAATTGCAGGAAACCAAGGAAGCCATCGTGAAAAAAGGCGAAGCCGCCGCCGAACCGAAAAAGCCAAAACTTGCCGACGACGGTCAGCTGAAAGTGGGAGACACGGTTTGCATCGACGACATGCAAGTGGTGGGCGAAATCGTCGCCATCAGCGACACCGACGCCACTATCCTATTCGATTCCATTAAGTTACGCACCAGCCCCGACAAACTGCGCAAGGTGAGCCGTGCCGAAGGCCGCAAGACCATGCGTAAATGGCAAGCTGGCATTGCCGATGACCTCAGCGAAAAAGCCGAACATTTCGAACTCACCCTTGATGTACGCGGCAAACGTGCCGAAGAAGCCTTGGACATCGTTGAAAAATATATCGACGAAGCCAAACTGCTCAGCATCAAGGAAGTGAGCATCCTGCACGGCAAGGGAAACGGCATTCTGCGCAAACTGATTCGCGAATACCTCAGCCATCAGCATGAGATTGAGAATTTCTGCGACGCTTCGCTTGAAACGGGCGGTGCCGGAATTACAAGGGTTTATTTCAGGTAACAAAATATGGCGAGGGGTACAATTTGTACCCCCATGCTTTATTTTACGAAATCAGAACAGCTTTTTTAAAGAATGAATTTGTTGGCATGTTGAGACGCACGGCCGTGCGTCTTTACGTTCCAAAAAATCCGTTCAAGAAGCACGTTTTGCGGCGATTTTGTAAAATATTGTCTAATAGATAATTGTGTTTTTGTTATATAGAAAGCAAAGGGACATAAAAATGATAGTTTGGCTGTCCGCTAAACTTTTAGCGGACACCAATATTTTCGTTTATGGATTAGTCAAAAGGACTTGATGGGTAAATTAGAGGTGCTTTATCAGAGATGCGATGGGCTACGTCACAACTTCAAAAAAGCCCCAACCAAATTAGGTCAGGGCTTTTGTTTAATCAGAAAATGATGTTTTTCAGGAATTCTTCATCGGGAATTTTACTCGACAGGACTGCATCTCGCATGGCTTCCTCCACCAAATCGGCGGCGAGGGTGCCCGCTACGTTCACGTTGGCAGCGACTTTGTCCTTGCCAACCGAAACGGCATAAATGGTGTCGCCATCTGCCATGGTGAAGACGGGGCGGATGGCTCTGGCAAAACCGGCAGAACTCATGTTGGCGATTTTCTTGAGCGCAGCCGTGTCGAAATCGCCATTGGTGAAAACAGCTACAAGCGAAGTGTTGCCCGTGAATAGGTTGCGTGGTTGAGTCGCAAATAATGCTTCGGCGACATCTTGGAATGCCGAGCGCTTGCCGTCAACCATGCCAGCGATTTTCTCTCCGTGATAGTAAATGTCGCCGTAGGCATTGACAACAGCGGCTACACCCACAATCAAATCGCCGATTTGTGCCGCAGCATAGCCGATGCCGCTTTTTTGCGATTGCTTCATGCCTTCGGCTTTGCCAACGGTTGCGCCGGTACCAACGCCGACATTGCCGCTTTCGGCATGGCTTGCCCTCAATGCGTTTTCGCAGGCTTCGTAACCCATAGCCATGTCGGGACGCACATCGGCTTTGCCATACGACAAATCGTAAATATCGCTTTGACAGACAATTGGAATCAATGCAAAACCCGTATCAAAACCTATTCCTGCTTCTTCAAGACATTTCATCACGCCGTGCGAAGCCTCCAAACCAAAAGCAGATCCTCCGCCAAAAACCAAAGCATTGATAGGTGTGTTGCTGCGTTCGGCATCCAACAAGGGCGTTTCGCGCGAAGCAGGACCTCCGCCCAAAACTTTGACGGCGGCGCATGCCGTATAAGGAAAATAGAAAACCGTGACGCCTGTCTTGGCCTCGTTGTTTTGGGCGTTGCCGACGCTGATGCCTTTCAAATCGGAAAATGGAATGTGCTTTACGATGGATTGTGAATTGGATGATGATGAAACCATATTGAAAAACAAATCATTAGGATTGGAATACAAATCGAATATGAATTTTGTTAATCGAACACGGATGACACGTTTTTTTCTGTACTTGTTTCCGTGTCAATCCGTGTTCGTTTTAAATCTTTGTTTTATTCAACAACGATTTTCTTAGTGACGACTTTACCGCCAATCAGATTGACGAAATACAAACCTGCCGGCAGGTCGCTCATGTCGATGGTGGCGGATTCCTTCATATTGAAACCTTTCACTTCAACACCTTGAGCATTCAAGATATGCACGCTGATACGGCCCATGGTGTAGTCTGTCGTGATGCTCATGTTGCTCTTCACTGGGTTAGGCGTGATGCTGACCGTGAATGGGTCTTCATCGACATCTGGGTGAGATGGAACACTTAACACGATATCGCTGTTGTTGCTGTAGGTCACAAACTTACCAGAGACTCTGAGAATCGGGTTGTCGGAATCCTGACAGTTTTGGCAGTTGTTCTGTCCGGTGACACAGTCAGGGAAGTTCGGGTGACATTCGTCGATGTAGGTCGGGTCGAATTCATACACCAAATCGCATGAGCCGTTGGTGATGTAATCATCAAGGCTGAAATCCCAAACCATGCCGAAACTGCCTGGACACCAACCGCTTCTGTTGTAAGTCCAAGTGCCGTTTTGAGGCTGGCAGCCTGCCGGATTCGGATTGCAGGTTCTCCACAGGTGCTGCGTGTAGACCGTTGCACCATTAATATTAATATTGTGCGTAGCTTCATAGAACTCAGCAGCATTGCCCGTGTTGTAGTTGCCGTTGGTACCGCTGCTCCAGTTGTGACCAGTCGTAGTTAGTTTCAAGCTGGCTTTCTGTACGCCTGGTGCAAATTCGACGGTGCGTGCCGGCACCGGGCAACGGTTTTCGTAGTCGCCGAAATCGTAGCCGCCAAACCAAAGTTCGTTGATGTCGACGTATGGATATTCGGGTGCGCCTTTGGTGTATTCGAAAGTGGCGACAGGATTGTAGCCATCGCCGGTCCAAGTCTGGCAATACAATTCAAATTCAACGAGACCTTGCAACAAGGTGGTGAAATCAGTCACGTCCAAATCATCCTGACATTCCACGCCGAATGGAGTAATGTAACGGTATAATTCAACCCAATCGCCACGGTAGTTTTTCACGCGGCAGTAACCCACACGGTCGTAAGGATCGCAGTTGCCATTCACACATTGATGGTCGTAATGCAAGTTGATGGCATTGAAGGCGTTGACGTGGGTCGGGAAGACGTATTCGCCAA
This sequence comes from Candidatus Limimorpha equi, assembly GCA_018065885.1. Classification (GTDB taxonomy): domain Bacteria; phylum Bacteroidota; class Bacteroidia; order Bacteroidales; family F082; genus Limimorpha; species Limimorpha equi. Next base: position 1,304 of record JAGHSL010000077.1, on the reverse strand, counting down.
AACTGTTCTGTACGCCAGGACCAACAACCAAATCGCCGTTGAAAGCGGTCACGTTCATGTCTTCATAATCGGTCGTCACTTCAAATGTGTTGGAGACGGTCGTAACCTTGCCGCCCGATTGCTTGATGCTGGCAGTCATGTTATAGGTGCCAGCTGCCGTCGGTTGCCAAGTCGTGTACCAATAGCCGTTGGATGGTTTGTCGGGATAATCGGTTTTCAAAATGAAATCCTCGCCATCGATGGTGCATTTCACTTCCTCAAACTTGATGGCGTCGCCATGATCGATGTAGGCACTCAAAACCAGCATCACAGGATGGTTGAAATCAGGCATGTAGACCTTTGTGCCATCGTAAGGACGGCGAATGGTGATTTCAGGTGCATAGTTTTCAGGGTCGACCACATAGAATGACTGCGTCACAGCAGGTGCGGCTTGCCATTGCGTGCCGTCGCCGTTCTGGCTGGCGCGGACTTTCACGAGGCCTTCTTCGCCAGTCAAAGTCAGAATATTACCATCCAATGTAGCAGGACCTTCGGTGACTTCAAAAGTCACAGGTAGACCTGATGAAGCCGTGGCTTGAAGAATGATTGGATCATTGTAAACCAACTGGTCGGAAATAGCGGCAAAGTCGATGAACTGAGCAGCCAGACCACCAGGGGTGTGGCGGACGGTGAAGTTGTCGAACCCGCCATAGCCGCTATTCAGCATGAAAATGCCGTTCCATGCAGCCGGGTCGAATTTGTCGCCGCTGCCTGGGGTGAGGCCGATAGGCAGACCTTGGCAACCTGGAACAGGTTCGAACTCGCCATTCGGCACATCACGCATCATGAATAAGGTGACGGCGCCTGCGCCATCGTTGGCATCCAAGTCGATGGAAATCTTCCAGCGGTACCACTTCTGATGCGGTTCGAAATCGAAATCGAAAGCCATCGTGTTGTTCGGCAGGATGATGCCGTTCATGAAACCGTCAGGGTTCTCTTCGTTGATGCCGGTGGTCAGCATGTAAATGCCGCCATCAGGGCTTGTACCGTTCGGGTTCGGGCGGATAGGCTCGTAGTTGCCGAGGGTTGGAGGCAGCACCACGCCGTCACCATCGCCATCGAAACCGATGCCGAAGAAATCGCCCCACCATTCGCGCCACATGTCACATTCGACCTCAATGACGCCGCCTGACGAAAAGTCGAAGCCGTAATCGCTGAGGCTGTGCGTGGCAATGTCGCCATAACTTGTGCCGGAGCAGACTGAGAAAACGCCAATGGTCTCGTCGGGCGTCATCATGCCGCGAGGTCCTAAAAAGCCAGTGTAA
>JAGHSL010000395.1 GCA_018065885.1 Candidatus Limimorpha equi | reverse complement strand
TCAGGACCAAAGAAAAAGTCGGGCAGCCAGGAAGCGTTGTCGCGTGCTACATCAATGATTGGAAAATACAGCATATCAACGACTTTTCCATGCAGCCAGCCTGCATAACCGCCGCCTTCAGGGAACAAAGCCGCCAATTGCGTAAATGTGCTTTCGCCGAAAATCTGTCCGTAAAACACACTGTCGATGATGTTTCCAATGGCACCGGCAGTAATCAATGAAATGCCAAACAAGACACCGAACTTGGTGTTTTTCCTTGAAAGGCGAATTAAAACAATAAACAAAGCAATGACTGCCAATATTCTGAAAATACTCAGAACCAGCTTCATGCCGCCACCATCGAGCCAACCGAAAGCCATGCCGTTGTTTTCGACAAACAGCAGCTTGAACCAATTGCCAAATACCGGAATCTCCTGACCGATGGTCATGTGCATCTTGACCCAAACCTTCAGAATTTGGTCAATAAGCAGCACAATAAAAATAACTAAAAACGACTTCGCGAAGCCGTGTGAACCAGTTTTTTTCACTTTCTCTTTTTCTCGTTCAGTTTTGCTTCAATACATTTTGTCGTAATCGGCACACAGCGTAATCTTTCCTTTGGAATCAGTTTGCCAGTCACGGAGCACACGCCGTAAGTCTTGTTCTCGATGCGCATCAAGGCAAATTCAAGGTCGCGGATGTATTTCTCCTGACGTGCGACAAGTTTTGCGTTTTCCTCTTTCTGAGCCACAGCCTGACCTTCTTCCAAAATCTTGAAAGTCGGGGCAGTATCATCGGTGCTGTGTTCTCCACCCGTAAGGTTGGCGTTCAATGTTTCCAGACTTTCTTTTGCCTGAGCAAGTTTTTCAAGAATCAAAACCTTGAATTCTTCCAGTTCCTCATCGGAGTAGCGCACTTGCTGGACGTCGTTTTTCTTATTATCGCTGTTCATATTGATGCAATTTAGTTGGTTTATAGTCTCAAAATATTTTCGCTAAAATAGCAAAAATATCAATATGCTGAAAAAAATTTGCTGCTTTTACCCAAATTAACTGTAGCAGACCTACATTAATTAAAGGTAAAAGCAGCAAAATCAGATTATTTCGCTTTCTGAATCTTCAGTTTCACACTGATGTTTTCAGTCAGTTCGTCAGGTTCAACGCCGTCAAGTTGGTCAACCATGGTGATGGTAGCCAGAGTTTCGGCGCAGATATAGGAACCGAATTTTTCAACGGCTGCATTCAAATCGTTGTTCTTTTCGATGAGCAGTTCGATGCGGTCGGTGACTTCAAGACCTGTGGTCTTGCGCAGATTCTGGACACGGTTCACGATTTCGCGGGCCAGACCTTCCTGCAACAGTTCATCGGTGATGGTCATGTCGAGGGCAACGGTCATGTCGTCCTGCGAAGTGACTGCCCAACCCGGAATGTCCTGAGTCGAAATCAAGGCATCTTCGAGAACCAAGTCCACCGAAACGCCATCAACATCAAGGTGAGCGCCGTTGTTCTTCTCAAACTCGTGGATTTGCTCCTGTGTCATGTTGGCAAAGAAAGCGGAAATCTGCTTCATCTGCTTGCCATAGCGTGGTCCCAAGGTCTTGAAGTTTGGCTTCACGCTCTTGACGAGAACGTTGTTGTCAGCCGAAAGGAAATCAATGCCCTTGATGTTGACTTCGCTCATAATCAGATGCGAAATCTTTTCCAACTGAGCTTTCTGTTCGTCATCAGCAACCGGAATCATAATCTTCGACAATGGCTGACGCACGCGGATATTGGCTTTCTTACGCAGTGAGAGCACCAAGGAGGAAATCAACTGAGCGGCTTCCATTCTGCTTTCCAAAGCCTTGTCGATGAGTTTTTCATCAGCAACAGGGAAGTCAGTCAAATGGACGGATTCAGCAGCGTTTTTGCCAGTAGCAGCATTCAAGTCGCGGAACAACTGATCGCTGAAGAACGGAGCGATTGGTGACGACAGACGAGCCACGATTTCCAAGCAGGTGTAAAGTGTCTGGTAAGCCGAAAGTTTGTCCTTGGCATCGTCGCTTCTCCAGAAACGGCGGCGTGACAGACGCACGAACCAGTTGCTCAAGTGAGCATCGACAAACTCCTGGATAGCACGGCCTGCACGGGTCGGTTCAAATGACTTGTAAGCATTATCGACATTGATAATCAAAGTGTTCAGTTCCGACAAAATCCAGCGGTCGATTTCCGGACGCTCTGCAATCGGGAGGTCGGCTTCTTCGTAATGGAAGTTGTCGAGGTTGGCATACATGGCGAAGAATGCGTATGTGTTGTAAAGTGTTCCGAAGAACTTACGGCGCACTTCATCGACACCGGCTTCGTCAAATTTCAGATTGTCCCAAGGCTGCGAATTGGTAATCATGTACCAACGCACGGCATCGGCACCGTATTTTTCGATGGCACCAAACGGGTCAACGGCATTGCCCAAACGCTTCGACATCTTGTTGCCGTTCTTATCGAGCACCAAACCATTGGAAATGACGTTCTTATAAGCAACGCTATCGAAGCACATGGTAGCGATGGCATGAAGCGTGAAGAACCAACCCCGGGTCTGGTCGACACCTTCGGCGATGAAATCAGCCGGGAAGACATCCTTGCCCAACTGGCCTTCCTTGCCCATATAGTGATACTGAGCGTAAGGCATGGCGCCGCTATCAAACCAAACATCTATCAGGTCTGGTTCGCGGAACATCTTCTTGCCGCTTGGCGAAACAAGGATAATGCCATCGATATAAGGTCTGTGCAAGTCGAACTTGGTGTAGTCTTCGCTTGCATACGGATTTTCGGTCATGAAACCGGCCTTGATTGACTTCTCAATCTCGGCACGGAGGTCTTCGACACTGCCAATGCAGATTTCCTCTGCGCCATCTTCGGTGCGCCAGATTGGAAGCGGTGTACCCCAATAACGTGAACGCGAAAGGTTCCAGTCGACGAGGTTTTCGAGCCAGTTGCCGAAACGGCCACTACCCGTTGCTTCAGGCTTCCAGTTGATGGTCTTGTTGAGTTCAATCATGCGGTCCTTGACGGCAGTCGTGCGGATAAACCAGCTGTCCAAAGGATAATAAAGCACAGGTTTATCGGTACGCCAGCAGTGCGGATAGTTGTGGGTGTGCTTTTCGCTCTTGAAGAGTTTGCCACGTTCCTTCAGCCAAACCACGATGTCGACATCTAATGACTTGTCTTTGTCGGTCTTTGTCGGGTCGTAGGCGTTCTTCACGAACTGGCCAGCGTATGGGCCATAACCTTCAGCATCAACATTATTCTTGACGAAATCAGGGTCAAGGTCTTCCAAAAGGAAGAATTTACCTGTGCGGTCAACCATTGGCTGAACCTTGCCGTCCTTGTCGATCATTTGCAATGGCGGAATGGCGTTCTGCATGGCGACGCGCTTATCGTCGGCACCAAAAGTAGGTGCAATGTGAACGATGCCCGTACCGTCTTCCGTGGTGACATAATCGCCAGGAATGACGCGGAAAGCGCCTTCGCCCGGATTGACCCAAGGAATCAGCTGTTCGTATTCAAGGCCAACGAGTTCGGAACCCTTGCAAGTGCCAAGCACTTCGTAAGGCAGTTTCTTGTCGCCGACTTTGTAATCTTCAAAACTTGGCTTTTCGGCTTCGGCCGGGAAGAACGAACCCATCAAAGGCTTGCCGATGATGACGCAAATCGGTTCGCCGCTCACCGGATTGACGGTCTTGACGAGATTATATTCAATGTTTGGACCAACGCACAATGCCGTATTTGATGGCAAAGTCCAAGGCGTTGTTGTCCAAGCGATTACCTTTGTATCGGCAAAAGCAGTATCGGTACCGAAAGGCAATTTGGCGAATTTGCTCTGTTCGGCTTTCAGGCTGAAAATGGCCACGCAAGTCAAATCCTTGACGTCGCGGTAGCAGCCCGGCATGTTCAGTTCGTGCGAACTCAAGCCTGTGCCGGCAGCCGGCGAATAAGGCTGGATGGTGTAGCCTTTATAAAGCAGACCTTTGTCGTAGAGCTTCTTCAGCAGGAACCATAAGGTCTCGATATATTCATTTTTGAAAGTAATGTAAGGATCGTCGAGGTTGACCCAATAACCCATCATGCGGGTGAGTTCGTCCCATCTGTCCTTGTATTTCAACACTTCCTCGCGGCAAGCGCGGTTGTAGTCGTCGACACTGATTT